>NZ_WXWH01000067.1:0-74610 GCF_009904905.1 Vibrio sp. V30_P3S12P165
AAAATGCGGGGTTAATTCCCCTCCTCCGGAGGGGTGCCCGTAGGGCGGGGTGGTTTCGTTACGAATAACTCATACTCAGTCTCTAGCTTTTGTTTTTCCTAGGATCTGCCCTCACCTAGTGCCTAGGAACTTAGTTTAAAAAACCCAACCACCCCGTCAGGCTTCGCCTGCCACCCCTCCGTGGGAGGGGAATTTGGTTCAGTGCAAGGGGTGAAGTTAGTTCAGTGCAAGGGGGGAATTTAGTTCAGTGCAGTGGTGAAGTTAGTTCAGTGCGAGTGGTGACGTTAGCCAGCCCTTACACATGAAGGATCAGAAGAAATAGCAAAGGCCGGATTGCTCGCCTATCCACATTTTTCCTGCTACTATTTGCGCAGTTTTTAGCTTGAACGTGGAATACAATATGATCATCGTAACCGGCGGTGCTGGCATGATTGGCAGCAATATAATCAAAGCACTTAATGACCGTGGTATCACCGATATACTAGTGGTTGACCACTTAAAAAATGGCCGAAAATTCAAAAATTTAGTTGATCTAAAAATCGCCGATTATATGGATCGTGACGATTTTTTAACGCAAATTATGGCGGGCGATGATTTTGGTCCGATAGACGCTGTTTTCCATGAAGGGGCTTGTTCGGCCACAACGGAGTGGGATGGCAAATACATCATGCTCAATAACTATGAATATTCGAAAGAGCTGCTGCACTTCTGTTTGGATCGTGAAATCCCCTTCCTATATGCCTCTTCTGCTGCAACTTATGGTGATACCGATACCTTTATTGAAGAGCCTGAATATGAAGGCGCACTCAATGTTTATGGCTATTCTAAACAACAATTTGATAATTACGTTCGCCGCTTGTGGCAAGATGCTGCCGAGCACAATGAAACGCTCTCGCAAATCACTGGCTTTCGTTATTTTAACGTCTACGGCCCACGTGAGCAGCACAAAGGCTCCATGGCTTCGGTTGCCTTCCATCTCAATAATCAAATGAACGCTGGGGAAAATCCAAAACTGTTTGCCGGTAGCGAACACTTTAAACGTGATTTTGTTTATGTTGGCGACGTTGCAGCGGTCAATTTATGGTTTATGGACAGTGGCGTATCAGGCATTTTTAACTGCGGTACCGGTCATGCGGAATCATTTAATGAAGTCGCTAATGCGGTCATTACGTATCACGGTCGCGGCCAAGTAGAAACTATCCCCTTCCCTGAGCATCTAAAAGGGGCGTATCAAGAATATACTCAAGCCGATTTAACCAAACTGCGTACCGCCGGCTGTGATATCACCTTTAAAACTGTCGCCGAGGGCGTGGCTGAGTATATGGCAATCATTAATCGTTAATATTTTATTGATAGGAAAAACAGCGTGAAAATAGCAGTAGCAGGAACCGGCTATGTCGGTCTATCCAATGCGATGTTGCTGGCGCAGCATCATCAAGTGGTGGCTTTAGACATTATTGAAGAAAAAGTAACCATGCTGAATCAACGTCAGTCACCGATTGTCGATAAAGAAATTGAAGACTTTCTACACCATAAAGCACTCAACTTTGTTGCCACCCTCGATAAAGAACATGCTTATCTCGATGCCGACTTTGTCATTATTGCCACTCCAACCGACTACGATCCACAAACCAACTACTTTAATACCTCTTCCGTTGAAGCAGTAATTCGTGATGTGATGGCCATTAACCCGAATGCGGTGATGGTGATCAAATCAACCGTGCCGGTCGGTTACACGGCACGAATTAAGCAAGAATTTCAGTGCGATAATATTCTATTTTCTCCTGAGTTTCTTCGCGAAGGTAAAGCACTGTACGATAATTTATACCCGTCGCGGATCATCGTAGGTGAGCAGAGTGAGCGGGCTAAAGTGTTTGCCGATTTACTGGTCGAAGGGGCACAAAAAGAAGAGATCCCGGTTCTGTTTACCCATTCAACCGAAGCAGAAGCAGTAAAGCTATTCTCTAATACCTATCTTGCGCTGCGAGTGGCTTATTTCAACGAATTGGATTCCTACGCGGAAGTGAACGGCTTAGACACTCGACAAATTATTGAAGGGGTCGGGTTAGATCCACGTATTGGCAATCATTATAACAATCCTTCTTTTGGCTATGGTGGCTATTGCCTACCGAAGGATACCAAGCAGTTATTAGCCAACTATCAAGCGGTGCCGAATAATATTATTTCAGCCATTGTGGATGCCAACCGCACCCGCAAAGATTTTATTGCCGATTCAATACTAAAACGTAATCCCAAGGTTGTGGGTATTTATCGTTTGATCATGAAAGCCGGGTCGGATAATTTCCGTGCCTCTAGCATTCAAGGCATCATGAAACGCTTAAAAGCGAAAGGGATTGAAGTGATTGTTTATGAGCCTGTTCTTAAAGAGAGTCACTTCTTCCATTCTCGAGTGATTGATGATCTCGAAGCGTTTAAACAAGAAGCAGATGTGATTGTGTCTAACCGCATGACCGATGACCTTAGCAATGTTGCCGATAAAGTCTACACAAGGGACTTGTTTGGTAGTGACTAACACCGCTTGCCGCCGTCTATTCGGCGGCGAACTTGTCACTGTCGCGCTTGGCAATGAGCTGTTATACTGCGCCGCAAATTTAAACAATCGACCTCATTTACGCTGAGTAATTTATGCCATCACCACGCAATGACTTTGATGAATACGCCTATAATCCTCAATTCCAGTGGCATTTTCTTCACCCTCGTTACTGGGGCACTTGGCTTGCTGTTTTTTTCGCCTGCTTGATTAGCTTCCTTCCTAATTGGCTCAAACGCGCCATCGCTCGTGGTTTGGCCACTCTCGCGGTTCGGGTAAAAAGTAAAGCGAATAACCGCGCACGGGTCAACTTAGCCATGTGCTTTCCTGAAAAAACGGTCACTGAGCGTGAAGCCATTTTATATAATATGTATATCACCTCGACTATGTTTTTGATGGGCTTTCCTTCAATTACATTAAGAAGTAAACAATGGCTTAAAAAGCAAACAACCATCAGGGGATTTGAACATCTCGATCAAGTTATTAAGAATGGAGATAATGTTATTCTTTTATTGCCGCATACTTGGTCTGTTGATATCCCAGCTATTTTTTTGGCTTCTGAAGGCTTACCTATCACCGCAATGATCAAACAGCAAAAAAATCTGCTTTCCGATTGGTTGATGCATAGACAGCGAGTTCAATATGGTGGACGGATTAATAAACGTGAATCGGGCATAAAACGTTTTATTCATGCGATTCGGAAAGATGGTTATTTAGGCTATTATCTACCCGATGAAGATCTCGGTAGAAAACATAGTGTTTTTGTCGATTTTTTTGCCACCCAAAAGGCGACGATGGCTGGTTTAGGTCGACTCGCTACCTTGAGTAAAGCGAAGGTGGTTCCGTTGTTTACGATCTTTAATACCGAAACCGGTCGTTATGAACTAGACTTTTATCCAGCATTACCTTTCCCAACCGGAGATGATCGACAAGACGCTCGCATGATGAACCAATGTATTGAAGCCTATGTCACACAACGACCAGAACAGTATATGTGGATTTTACGTCTGCTAAAAACTCGTCCGGATAGTGATGAAAACCCGTATAGTAAATAAAATTATGAATAATAATAAATCATTGATATCAAACAGCTTGATTCTATCCCCTTATTTATTCCTAATACTTGGGTTAAATTTTTTATCTAATGGTGACAAAAACATGGTGGTTTTCTCCCTCATATCAATGCTCACCAGCTTTATATTTTATGGAAAAAAAATCGTTTATGAAAATATAAAGAACCCTATTTTTATCGTATCGATCTTATTTTCTATATATCTATCCATATTGTACCAACTTCAAGGGGGAAGCCCGAGTTTATTACGATCTTTTATTGCTGCCAGCTTAGTCACTCTATTTTTACCTAAAAAATTACTTTCAAAAAAAATCATGTTAGGCCTAATATTAATTGGCTCCATGATGTTATTTTTAAATAGCCTTTACTATACATTCTATCTTGGGTTGTCACGTTCTGCTGGACTCGTCAATGTTATTCCTTATGCAACCTTCTGTTCAGTTTTTTCTTTAGCTGGCCTATATTTCTTTTTATCACATCAAGAGAAGAATATTAAGTTAATAGGGTTGATAACTACCATATTGTCTACGACTTGTGTCATCCTCAGTCTTTCTAGAGGGGTATGGCTTGCCTTATTTTTTTCTATGATAATGATGCTATTTTTTCAGTTTAGGTATTCAAAAAAAATGTGGAAATATATCCTCATTTCTATTATCAGCTTACTGATTGGTTTTTTCATGTTTCAGGATAAAATTAATCATCGTATAGCACAAACAAATGCAGAAATTCAAGAGATAAAAGAAGGGAATCTTAACACATCTATTGGGCTGCGGCTGCAAATGTGGAATGCCTCATTTCTTGTTGTAAGGGATAATTGGCTTTTTGGTGTTGGTAGTTCACATCAAATGATATTAGAAGAGCTGGCTAATCAAGGTCAAGTGAGCCAAGAACTTGTTAAGTTTAAAAATCAACATTATCATAATCAACTAATAGACACACTGGTTAAATATGGGGTATTTGGCGTACTGCTACTGATAATGATGTATATAACCCCTATATACTTAGCCGTTCATAATAAATTAAATTATGCGCCCTTTATCATTTCTGTGTCTTTGCTATATTTTATCTCAGGCTTGACAGATGTACCATTAAGTCATAGCCAAACTATATATTTATATCTTCTTATAATGATCCCACTATGTTCTACTAAAAATTGACTATTCAATGAAGAACCTAACTTTTTAAGTTCTTCATTTTTCTTTTGAAAATTTTAAATTTTGTTTGAATTCGATTTGGATACACATGTAAAAGTCTAAAAAAAGAAACATTAACTTTATTTTTTATAAAGCTATCTATACATATAGATGAATCACAATATTTTTGATAAATTTTCTGCCACTCAAAAAACTGTAACATTGCAACTTGGCCACTGCGTCGAGATATTCTAGCTTTGCCTAAAAACTTTTGACATAGCCCTAAACCAATATGCTCTGGAGAGGCTACTATTAAATTATTTGCAATAATTTTATCTGATTGAATTAATTTATATTTCCGGTTATCTAATAGATGTTCAAGTGAAATATTTTGATCAAACTTCTTTATTGCCGATATAAATAATGCTTGTGTGCAGTCGATAACAAAATTAGGGAATCCATCATTAATTGGTGTTACTTTCGATGGTTGAAAATCTTCAAATAAAGGGATATCCCATAAAGCTAATACATCTTCCGTTCTTCCATAATAGAAAAAATCACTAATGTGGAAAGCAACAGGAAATCCTTTAGCATATCGTCTTGTAAACGTATTACTGACCACTACTCGTTCATTAAAAAAATTGTACTCATCAGACCGTTTATAATATTTCTTTTGCAATTCAACAAAATTATTGCCAGTTAGATAGTTGTCACTTCTAATTTTAATAGCATAAGGTGTTTTTACTTTCTTTAAGCCTTCTCTTGATGAAACGATCTGTCTGTTATTATTATATTTTTGTGGTTCACCATTTATCGTATAATTACGAATATTTACTCCAGGATCATCAGAAATGACGATTTCATCATAATCTAACCCAGTTAGATCTTGTTCTGGCCAAGTTGAAAGAATTATATGTGCTCCAGGGAGATACTCCCGAATAGACGCGATACATTTTTGAGTTATATTTGCCTCTTGTGGGCGATCCTGAAACGTTTGTACCGGGCCTTGTACCACAACAGTAATATCACAATAATCCATTTTTCATTTTCTCACTTAGCTTTTCGTATTTTTTACCAACAACTCGATAGTCTAAAAAATTAAGATCTTCTGGCCCTACTAATGGCGGAGATTGAAGAACTTGATCGATCTTTCTAGCTAATGCATCAACATCTCGACATGGGACAATCCATTCCTTTAAACGTTCACCGAGAAGCTCTCTAACGCCACCAGTATCGGTTGCTACCACAGGGGTTCCTACCGCTAAACTTTCAATAACCACTGTCGGCAACCCCTCAACATCCGAACTTAAAATATATGCGCTAGCTTGTTTAAAGTAAGGCAGTAAATTATTACAAAATCCCCAGAATATTACTTTATTCTCGATACCTAATTTAACAGAAAGTTTCTTTAATTCATTAAGCTTTCTCCCCTCACCAAATATAACGAGAGGTAAAGTTTTACTGCTTTTTGCATAAGCTTTTAATAGAATATCAAAACGTTTTGTACGGTCAGGACGCCCTGCAGCCATAATAAAATTTTGGGGTACATTTTCTGTTTTTCCTTGCCGAGCTCTTTCTATTATTTCATCAAAATTAAAACCATTGTAGATCGTCTCAATACTAATAGGTTTTGCTTTCATTTTATTTAGCATATCCAACCGAACAGAATTAGATACTGTAAGTAAATGCTTAGCGCTATAAACTTTTTTGTATATTTCTTGATGGATTTTTTTAGTTAAAACTGAACGATGGCCAAGGAAGTTATCATATTTACAGCTATGCAGTACTAAAAAATGGGGAAGGTTTAATTTTCTAAAAGCAATAGAAGCGGCTCCATGCAAAAAAATACAATCATATCCCTTAAAGTAAACAACAAATTTATTAGTAACCAATCGACTTGTTATAAATTCATATATATGCCTGCTTAAAATATTTTTTAAAAAACCAAATAATCGATTTATGAAGTAAGATTGAAAAATGTTTTTTCTATCTATAAATTTTTGATAACGATCCAAAGGAATATCAGAACGTTCAGTAAAAAAAACATCAACTTGATGGCCGTTTTCTCTTAAATAATTTATCACATCTTTAGTTACAATATATATGCTTGTTTTATTATTTCCCGTAATAATAAAAGCAATCTTCATTTTTACCACGGCTCACCCTCTGATTACTACAAAAAAACCAGTGTAAATGTTATCATAGCTTTACCGAAAACAACTATTACGTTTGATATGAAAAGATTGATTGTTGATCTCGATGGTACAATAACCAATGGAGATAACCCTGATTATCGCCATGTCTCTCCTAATGTAGCAGTGATTGAACGCTTACGCGAATACCAAGCTCTAGGGTTCAGTATAACTATTTCTACAGCCAGAAACATGCGCACTTACCAAGGTAATGTAGGAAAAATCAATATCCATACTTTGCCTATTATTACGGAATGGCTCAATGAGCACCAAGTTCCATATGATGAGATACTTGTAGGAAAAGCATGGTGTGGACACGAAGGTTTTTATATCGATGATCGCGCCATTCGCCCTTCTGAATTCGCTACTTTAAGTTTAGAAGCAATCAATGATTTATTAAAAAAGGAACGTCACTCATGTTCTTAATTATGTCTGGCTCTTATGTTGGACAGGATCTTCGTGCTGAGTTCGGTATGATTCCTCCTTCTTTCTTACCCTTGGGAAATCGCCGATTGTTCCAACACCAAGTCGCCTTAGTGCCTAAAGGTAAACGAATTTATCTTTCTATTCCTCAATCCTATCAAGTGGAAACATTCGATAAACAATGGTTAACGGCGCACGACGTCGAATTATTAGCACTCCCTGACGATCTCTCTTTGGGCGAATCACTAATGGCGGCTTTAGCCTTAACCTCCCAGTCTTTTGATACGGATCTGAGTATTCTTTATGGTGATACGTTACTCACGCCTCCCACACAAAAAGACGTAATTACCATTGCCCAAGTGGACAGTGGTTATAACTGGGCAACGATTGATGAAAATAACTCCCAATGGTTAGCAACGGAAGATACTAATCTGACCAGTAAAAGCCAGGTGGTTAGTGGATTTTTTAACTTTTCATCACCAAGAACATTAATCCGCTGTTTGAGTCAAACCCATTGGAACTTCTTACAAGCATTAAACGTTTACCACAAAGCTCTCGGCATTCAAGTCAGTCAATCTCATGATTGGCTCGATTTCGGACATGTAAATACTTACTATCGCTCTAAAGCTGAATATACAACGCAAAGGGCGTTCAATGAACTCACAATAACTCCTGACTGGATAGAGAAAAGCAGCGTTAAAGAGCATAAAATTGTGGCGGAATCGCTTTGGTTTCAACACATCCCAAATGAATTAAAACATTTTTCTCCGCAGTTTCTTGGTGAATATACCAAGAACGGCAAAGTGGCATATCGCTTAGAATATCTATATCACAATGCGTTAAATGAATTGTTTGTTTTTGCCCGCTTACCAGAAATGACATGGCGACAAATTTTGCTGCAAATGCGTACTTTTCTTTCTACTTGTTACTCAATGACTGCACCTGAATATGCCGTTACCGATTCGTTAGAAACGCTGTTTGCTAGCAAAACCGAGCAAAGATTAAAGCAGTTCTGTCAAGAACGACAATTCGATTGGACACATCCTTGGACTTATAATCAACACCCACACTTAAGTCTTAAGGCGTTACATGAGGCGTCTTTGCAGCATTTACCAACGAGTCAAATGGCAACCGTTATGCATGGCGATTTTTGCTTTAGTAATATTTTGTATGACTTTCGTAAAAATCGCATTAAAGTCATCGATCCTCGAGGCATGACGGCAGATAATCAACCCACTATTTACGGGCATATCGAGTATGACATTGCTAAGGTTTGTCATTCAGTGATTGGTTTGTATGATTGGATCATTGCTGGGTATTATAGCGTTGATATCAATAAGTACACGATTGAGTTTTCACTGGCGGATACTGATCACCTCTCTGACGTACAGCAGCTCTTTTTGGACACACTCTGTGCCGACTACCAGTTGACGGCTAAGGCACTCTACGCGATGCAAATTCAACTGTTTTTATCGATGCTCCCCCTACATAGTGATGATCTTTCTCGACAAAACGCTTTATTAGCCAATGCGTTTCGACTTTATAACTGCATGTTAGAGGCAAAGTAATGATTGTGATCCCGATGGCCGGACTCAGCTCTCGCTTTTTTAAAGCTGGATTTGATAAGCCCAAATATATGTTAGATGCCCATGGAAAAAGCCTTTTTGAACACGCCGTCAGCAGTTTCCAACGCTACTTTCAAAGTGAGCATTTTTTATTTATTGTCCGAGATGTCGATAATACAGTCGAATTTGTCAATCAACGGGCACAAACATTGGGCATTCGCTCCTTTAGTGTCAAGTTGTTGACCCAAGAAACTCGGGGCCAAGCAGAAACGGTCTTTATCGGTATTGAGGATCAGGGGGATGAAAAACAATCACTCACCATTTTTAATATCGATACCTTTAGACCGGGGTTTGTTTTCCCTAGCAAACTCGCTGACTGGGATGGCTATCTTGAAGTCTTTGATGGCCAAGGTGACAATTGGTCATTTGTCCGGCCACAATCAGCAAACACAACACGAGTTATTGAGACTGCAGAAAAAAGACCTATATCACAACTTTGTTGCACAGGGCTCTATTACTTCGCATCACTACAAGACTATCGCGATGCTTATCAGCATTACCTCGCTTTACCCCCAGAGCAGTGGGAAAAAGGCGAACTTTATGTGGCTCCGTTATACAATTACTTGATTCAGCAAGGTAAACAGATCCATTATCACTTAATCGAACGCGATAAAGTTATTTTTTGTGGTGTTCCTGATGAATATTATGCTTTCTTAAAGCAAGAGCCTTCTGCTTTCAAAGGTTAACACGCTACTTATGAATCGTATTCTGATCATAGGCCCATCTTGGGTCGGCGATATGGTGATGTCGCAGTGCTTATATATCACCCTTAAACAGCAACATCCTGACGCGCTGATCGATGTGATGGCTCCCGCTTGGTGTAAACCGATTTTAGAACGGATGCCCGAAGTCAACCGCGCTCTTGAACTGCCTTTTGCCCATGGTGAGTTTAACTTTTTTGCACGTCGGCAACTGGGGCGCTCTTTACGTGGTCAATATGATCATGCCTATGTGCTGCCGAATTCCGCCAAATCCGCTCTGATTGCTTGGTTTGCGGGTATCTCTGTCCGTACTGGCTGGAAAGGGGAAATGCGCTATGGCTTATTAAATGATGTGCGCCCGAATAAAAAAGCATTTCAATATATGATTGAACGCTATGTCGCGTTAGCTCACCCTAAGTTTAAGATGACCGGTTCTGCAGCGTTGGGCGGAATCGATCAATTACCTAAACCCAGGTTAACCATCACGACAGAGCAGCAACAAGCCACGGCAAGAAAGTTTGCTTTAGCATTGACTGACACTATCGGCCTCTGTCCTGGTGCTGAATTCGGCCCAGCAAAACAGTGGCCGACGGCTCACTATGCGCAAGTCGCTATACATTTTCTGCAACAAGGTAAGCAAGTCTGGCTTTTTGGCTCCGCGAAAGATCAAGTGACAACTCAAGCGATTGTGGCACAAATTCCAGACGATCTAAGAAAAAATATCGGTGATTTAGCTGGAAAAACAAGCCTAATTGAAGCCGTGGATTTGCTTTCTTGCTGCCAAACGGTGGTCAGTAATGATTCTGGCTTAATGCATGTGGCGGCGGCGGCGGGTTGCCAAGTGGTCGGTGTTTATGGTTCAACCTCACCGCACTATACCCCACCGCTGGCAGAAAAAAGTGCGGTTGTGCATACTGATATTGACTGTCGCCCCTGCTTTAAGCGTGAATGTCCTTACGGGCATTTAAAATGTTTAACTGAGCTTGCTCCCAAACAGGTTATTAACGCTATCGAGGCTTTTAACACGGATGTAGAGCTATGCTGATTCGTGCTTTATATACTTTTTTGTTGCTGATCGCCGCCCCTTTTATGTTATATGGGTTATATAAAAAACGGGCCGGAAAACCCGCCTTTGGTCGGCGCTGGAAAGAGCATTTTGGGATAACGCCAAAACGAAATGCTGCGGATAAACCATTATGGATTCATGCGGTTTCGGTGGGAGAAGCTATTGCAGCGACCCCCATTATTCAAGCAATAAAAGAGCGTCAACCTAATTTATCGATTGTGGTCACCACCACCACCAGTACCGGTGCCGAGCAGATCGAAAAATTATCCGCTCTCGTTGAACATCGTTATATGCCGCTGGACTTTCCTCTTTGCATTAATGGATTCCTTAATGCTATTCAGCCTAGCCAATTGCTGATTATGGAAACCGAACTCTGGCCCAATACATTGCATTGCGTTGCCACGCGCAATATTCCCATTACCGTGATTAATGCCCGTTTATCGGAACGCTCTTGCCGCCGCTATCAACGTTTCCAATCCATATTTCATCTGCTTTCTCAACATATTAGTCAGTTGCTTTGCCAATACCAGAGTGATGCAGAACGTTTTCTTCGACTAGGTATCGACTCGCATAAAATATCAGTAATGGGTTCGATTAAATTTGACATCACCGTCACCGATGAGATCCGTCAACAAGGACGGATGTTACGTGAACAATTAGGCCAAGATCGTCCTATCTGGATCGCCGCCAGCACCCATCAAGGTGAAGATGAAATGTGCCTTGCGGCGCATCGACAATTGCTAAGTCACTATCCTGATGCATTATTAATTTTGGTTCCTCGCCATCCAGAGCGTTTTAATTCGGTAGATTTACTGTGCCGAACGCAAGATTTTACCGTTAGCCGTCGAACTGAACCTATGACAGAACCAACTGAGATCTACCTTGGGGATACCATGGGCGAGATGCTAACGTTGATTGGAAGTGCCGATATTTGCTTTATGGCAGGAAGTTTGCTGGGCAATAAAGTGGGCGGCCATAACCCATTAGAGCCCGCCGCATTAGCGAAACCGATACTGAATGGCCCAAGTTATTATAATTTTTCCCAAGTTACTGAGGGTTTGTTAACCGCTGACGCTGTGATGATTTGTCATTCGGCATCCGAGATCAGCGCCGCTTTAGTGGCATTATTTGGTCACCCCGCAAGGATGCAAGCGATGGGGCAAAGAGCACAGCAGGTGGTGGAAGAGAATCGTGGCGCTTTAGAAAAAACCGTACAAGCTATTTTATCGCCAACCCACTATTCTGCATGATAGCCAGCCAATAGAGATTGCCACTGTGACTCTTGCCACACAATACCAAACCGCTGCTGCTCTTTACGAAAAGAGCGTAGCAAACGCTGTAAATTAGCAGCCTTCCAGCGGTCACCTTTTTGCTGGTAGCATTTATCAAAATCAATAATCCATACGGTATTGTGTTCATCGAGCAATATATTATGGATATTCAAATCGGTATGATTCACCTGAGCCCGATGCAGCTTAGCAATCTCTTTTCCTATCGCCATATATTGACTTTCTGTTAGGGCGTTTTCTTGCAAGATGGCCACCAAATCTCGCGCATTGGTGATTTTTTCGCTCAATAAGTCCGCTTGATAGAAAAGCCCTTGTTTAACGGCACGGGCCGCAATCGGGCGAGGTACATTTACCCCTTGCTCACGCAGATAATGCAAGAGATGAAATTCAGCGTAGCTACGGGTTTTTTGCCAATTCTGAAACCAGTAGTGATCACTCACCAACTTACCGAATAATCCGCCTCGCCGGTAATGACGCAGTGCCACTTCAAGCTGCTGCATGGCAATAAACCACGTGGTACCGCGGCCTGTGGCACTGCCGATGATTTTCTGTTCCGCTTGCCAATAGCTGACATCGAACAACGAGTGAAGGGGGTCGTTAATCCACTGTTCGTCATACCAGATGATTTGGTTATTGAGTGAAAGCTGCTTAAGCATAATAAGATTCCTGCGGCACGTTATCCGTAATAAGCATAGAGTAAACTTCCCCAAATTAACCCTGCAAGTAACAAACTCACCATCACAGCGGCTGAGCCAATATCTTTTGCTCGTCCACTCAGTTCATGCCGCTCTGCTCCCACTCTATCCACCACGGCCTCTATGGCTGAGTTGATCAGTTCAACAATCAACACCAGTACCACGCTGGCAAACATCAGTAACCGTTCAATCAAGGGTAAATCCACGACACTTAAAATCCCAGCAGCGACGAGTAATAATACCAATTCTTGCCGTATGGCCGCTTCATGTTGAAAGGCGGCTTTCAAGCCTTGCCATGAATAACCCGTGGCATTGAAAATTCGGCGAATCCCTGTTGCGCCGGGCTTACCACTAGAGGACGATGACATGATGGAATTCTCCCATGGGGTCATTAGTGAAAGGCTTATTTTACATTTATCTGCAGACTCTGCATAATTTAGCCTCATTAATTAGTGAGCGATGTGCATGCCTCTTTTTTCATCCCCACCAAAGTCTGTTTGTTTTTTGCGTCTCTCTGCGATCGGCGATGTTTGTCATGCGGTGGCCGCGGTGCAAGCTTTGCAACAATATTGGCCTGAGACCAAGGTGACTTGGATTATCGGTCAGGTTGAAGCTCAATTATTGCAAGGGTTAGACAACGTTGAGCTGATTGTGTTTGATAAAAAATCGGGTTGGGCAGGCATGAAAGCCGTTTGGCAACAGTTGCAAGGGCGGCACTTTGATGCCTTAATCCATATGCAACTCGCGCTAAGAGCAAGCCTACTCACCTTGGGTATTCGCGCGCAATACAAAGTGGGGTTTCATCGTAAACGGGCTAAGGAAGGTCAGTGGTTATTCACTAACTGCAAAATTACTGATACCGCCTCAACCCATGTACTCGATAGTTTTTTCTCGTTTATTGAGTATTTGGGCGTGCCTCGTACTCTCCCGACATGGTCAATGCCGATTAGCGAAACTGAACGAGCCTTTGCTCGTCAACAATTAGACCATAAACCCAGCGTTATCATTTGTCCTGCTGCAAGTAAAGATGAGCGTAATTGGTTAACCGAGCGTTATGCCCAATTTGCCGATTATGTCGTGTCACAAGGCTATCAGGTCGTATTATGTGGCTCTCCCGCACCTCGTGAGCAGTTGTTAGCAAAACAGATTGCTGACTTAATGACTCAACCGGTGATTAACCTAGTCGGTAAAACCAGTTTAAAACAATTAACCGCGATACTGGGTGAAGCGAAGTTAGTACTTGCTCCAGATTCAGGGCCGGCTCATATTGCCACTACGCAAGGCACGCCTGTGTTAGGTTTATACGCGCACAGCAATCCAAAACGTACCGGCCCTTATTTTAATATTGAAGATGTGGTCAGCGTCTATGAAGATAATGTGACGAAACAACAGGGAAAACCACTCACTGAACTCGCTTGGAGCACACGAGCTAAAGGCGCGGATTTGATGCAAGGGATCGCCATATCCGTCGTGATTGAAAGGTTTGAACATATGATGAAAGGTGTAGCACTGAATGACTAAATCCACTCCGACGTTGGCGGTCGCCTTAATTGTCAAAAATGAAGCCAAACACTTGCAAGCGTGTTTGGAAACGGTCGCTGATTGGGTCGATGAAATTGTTATTCTTGACTCTGGAAGTAGCGATGAAACAGAAGCGATTGCACGCCGTTTCACTGATAAGTTTTTTGTTAATACCGACTGGCAAGGGTTTGGGCCTCAACGCCGCTTAGCGCAATCGTATGTCGAATCGGATTATGTCCTATGGTTGGATGCCGATGAGCGAGTCACACCTGAGTTGAAAGCGAGTATTTTACAAGCGCTTGAGCATGACAAACCTAATACGGTGTATCAGATCGATCGCTTAACCACTGCATTTGGTAAGCAAATTCGCTATTCCGGCTGGTCACCGGACTGGGTCACTCGCCTCTATCGTACTCAGGATACTCACTACAATACTGCATTGGTGCACGAAAGTGTCGAAATTCCATCACATCTCACTCTGCTCTCATTATCCGGCTATTTAGAACACTACACTTTTGAGTATCTCCCACAATACACGGCAAAAACTCAGCACTATATGAAAGCGTGGGTTGATCAACGAGAAGGTAAGAAGTCCTCCTCTTTCACGGGTGCTGTTTTACATGGCTTTTTTCGCTTTTTCAAAATGTATATTGTCAAGCGTGGTTTTTTAGATGGTCGCCATGGTTTATTACTTGCCATATTGAGTGCGAATACGACCTTTACACGCTATGCTGACCTTTGGTTGCGTGACTATGTCCGGAAAAATCAAAGAGACCGCTCATGAATATTTGCCATGTCAATCTCGCTTCAGGTTATCACGGTGGAGAAAATCAAACACTATTGCTGATACAACAACAACTCAAATTAGGTTACCGCCTCACCGTTGTAGCGAACCCGAAAAGCCCATTCTTCTCTCGTGTTCAAGCCCTGCCATGTCGAGTTATTGCCTGTAAGCATTATCTCACTCAGCATAGTAAAGCCATGACACAAGGCTGTGACCTTATTCATGTGCATGAAGGACGAGCGATTTATTGGGCGTGGTTACAGCATAAATTGCACAACATTCCTTATATCATTACTCGTCGAATTGATAACCCACTCAGTGAACGATGGTTTGCTACTCAAGCTTACCGCTCAGCCAGTGCCTTGGTCGGATTAAGTCAGGAAATTTGTCGGCAAATTTTATTGCGTCATCCGCAGAAAAAAGTCGTCACCATCCCAAGCTCTCCCGTCTGTTATCCTGTTAATCAGCAGCAAGTCTCTCAGATTCGTGAACAATTTTCGCATTCATGTTTAGTGATTCATGCAGCGAACATGCTTCATCACAAAGGTTTTGATGTCACGATTGCCGCCGCTCGATTATTAAGCAACACCGCCCCTGATATTCAATTTGCCTTATTAGGGGATGGAAAAGAACGGCCAGCCCTAGAGCAGCAAGCTCAAGGTTTAACGAATGTTCATTTCATGGGTAAACAACATAATATGGGAGATTGGTTTGCCGCCGCTGATATGCTTATCCATCCTTCTTATAGTGAAGGGCTAGGCTCGGTCATTTTAGAGGCAATGGGTAGCGGTTTACCGGTGGTCGGTAGCCGAGCGGGCGGTATTCCAGACATCATTGAACACGGAGTTTCTGGCTTATTGATTCCCCCCGGAGACGCCCAAGCATTAGCACAAGCTATTTTGCAGATTCACCGAGATCCGATTCTGGTTGATGCATTAGCTAACGGACGAGAAGAAAAATTGCGTCATTTTCAAATTGCACAAACCGCGCTGCGTTATCAGACCCTATATTCAGAAGTGATGGTCGACCACCCTCGCCACTAGCACCATAAAGGTAAAAAGTATGAGAATTTTGATTTTTAGCTCTTATAAAGATGCGTGGAACAGCGTTCGTCCGGAAGCTGAAATGTTTATTGAAATGGTTAAGCTGGGGCACGAGGTAACCATTATGACCCAAGGCGACGCAGACTACGTGGCCCGCTTTCGAGACAACGGTATCAAGGTGATTGATGCCTACCCGAGTAAAAAAATCTGCTGGACAACCATCAAAACGCTGCGGGCAGAGTTGCGCGCTCATCCCTATGATATTGTCTATGCCATGAATTCGAAAACCATTCCCAATGCTGCGTTTGCCTGTATCGGTTTTAAACGCACTAAATTAGTCACCTACCGAGGAACTGTGGGTGGACTATATCGTCATGATCCCACGGCATATTTAACTCATTTGCACCCCAGAGTGGATGGTATTAGTTGCGTAGCACAAGCCGTGACCGATGATGTTAAACAGCGTGTTTGGCGGCATAAAGATCGCGTGGTCACCATTTATAAAGGGCATGATATTGCTTGGTATCAAGCTCAGCCCGCCAATATCAGTGAATTAGGCCTTCCCTCTGATGCCTTTTGCGTTATTTGTATCGCTAATGCTCGGCCAAGCAAAGGTGTCCATATCCTACTTGATAGTGCCAAACAACTGGCGGACTTACCCCATGTGCACTTACTGTTAGCTGGACGTGATATGGACACCGAGCAAAACCTAAACTTAGCCAAACAAAGTGGGATGTCAGAGCGTATTCATTTTCTCGGCTATCGCCAAGATGTTCCTGAACTTTTGGCAGCAAGTGCAGTACAAGTTCAACCTTCGATTAGCGGTGAAGGGCTACCGAAAACCATTATTGAAGCTATGGCGATGGGAGTTCCTTCTATTGTCACGACGACGGGGGGAGGAAAAGAGCTATTAGTCGATGGCGAAAGCGGATTCATTGTCCCAGTACAAGATCCTGATGCCATTGCAGAGAAAATTCGTTGGTTGTACCAATCACCGGAGCAACGCCAGAAAATGGGAAAACTCGCACAACAACGTATGATCAGTGACTTTTCTTGTCAAACCAGCGCTCAGCAACATTTGGCTTTTTTCCAATCATTATTGGGGTAACATAAGCTGATCAACGCGACTTTAATAATCATTGATAGGGAGATAGCGTGAGCCAAAAACGCCTTTCTCGGGTAATTTATCCCGGCACTTTTGATCCGATCACTAATGGCCATTTGGATATTGTTGAACGCGCTGCCAACATGTTTGATCAAGTCATTATTGCGGTGGCAGCAAGCCCAAGTAAAAATACTATGTTTACTTTAGAGGAACGCGTGGCGTTTACTCAAGCCGTGACTCAGCATTTACCGAATGTCACTAGCAAAGGCTTTAGCGGTTTGATGGTCGATTTCGCCCGAGCAGAACAAGCAAATGTATTAATTCGCGGCCTGCGCACCACGGTCGATTTTGAATATGAATTTGGCTTAACCAATATGTATCGCCGCTTAATGCCGGGGTTAGAAAGCGTGTTTCTCACTCCGGCGGAAGAACATGCCTTTATCTCATCAACGATTGTGCGAGAAGTTGCCATTCATGGCGGAGATGTGCAAGGTTTTGTCCCTTCCGTTGTAGCACAAGCGCTACGTAGTAAAAAACAAATATAATGCTATCGTGGCGGGTTAATGATAACGCTAACCCGCCCTTCTATCTGTTATGTTGCTATGTTGCTATGTTGCTATGTTGTCATATTACTATGTTGCTATGGCGTCATCGGCAATACTTGTGAGCGTAGAAAATACTCTTGCAACCGATGGTACTCTTGCCCCCACTGCCGGTTAAAGGTTTGCGCATCACTGGCTTGCTTTTCTGTAAGCAACATTTCACCTTCTTGCCAAGGATAAAAAGTAAATGGTGGCCTGTTATTCACTGCGCCATACGGGTTAATGACCATTGCCGCATTATAACCAATATTGCTCACCGGATCGGTACTGAGTAAGTTTTCTCCTCCTAAAGAGACATAAGGCTGATCCGATAAACTAAAGTGGTAAAGTGTCGGAAAAATATCCCGATGAGAACCAATGCGTTGCGGATCATACTGGTAATCGGTATGCGCTAAAATGGCAGCAGGTATATAGAGGTAAAATGGCACCGCATGTGTTAACCCAGCTTCTCCTGGTCGAGCCGTATTGGTATAGCGTACTCGATGATCGCCGGTAACTGCGATCATCACACGATCGTTTAATGATGACTGCTTCACGCTACGAATAAATTGACCCACTGCGTTACTGGCATATTGAAACGTTTTTAATAGCTCTTGCGCCTCGCCTTCCCCTTTATAGCCTAACAATTCACGCAAACGTGTATTTAAGGCGGTCGGCGCGGGTTGATAATAATCCGGAACGTGATAAGGCGAGTGGTTGGTAACCGTCATCACGTAAACTAAAGTTGGCCGCTTTGCTTTATCTAATAATTGCTGGATGAATTTAAAGGTGAATGCATCAGGCACACCCCATGTTCCCGCATCCTGACTGGCCTTGGGAAAAGCTTCGATAATATCATTTTCATCATAGACCCGATCAAACCCTTGAATTGGCAGATAATTGGCTAAATTACGCCACATTCCATTTCCACCATAAACAAACACCACATCATATCCGGCACGCTTATAAGGTAGAACCGCTGAGCTAGGCAGTGGGATCTTTTGTAGATTAGAGTGGCTAATGGTCGGTAATGGGCTATGGACCAGCATCATCGCAATGCTATCAATTGTCGCCGAAGTCCCAGCAAAAAAGCGTTCAAAGAGAAAATCTTGCCGATAATTCTCCCTAAAACTGCCCAACAAATCGTTGCTGACAGGGTTATCTTCTAATAATAAGCTTAATCCCATGCTTTCCATCATGGCAACGACAACATGGGGAGAATTTTCAGCGAGATAAGCATTTTTAGGTGTTCGATAATTAGGATTAGGTTTACCTAATATTTTGTACATTTGCTCTTGTAGCGCCTGCTTAGAAATCGGCTCGATGTGGGCTTGTTCTTGGTAATCACTTCGTGCCCAATCTAAGGCCATAAATACATTCGGGGTCAGCATATTGAGCGGTTTATACGCGGATACACTGGCGTGATAACGTTTCAAAGGCAAACTGCCAACCGACCCTCTAGCCAGTAGAAAGACAGCTAAAATCACGACCACGAGTACCGCACTGGTTATACTCCAATGCCATGATTTTTGGGGTTGCCAGAAGGGTTGACGAATTAAAAACTGAGCAAAGAAATAGCCAATCGCCGCTGTCATTATCGCAACACTAGTGCCTAAAATAATCGGGTAATCACTCCACAAGTTTTTTAGTATGGCGATAGAGTCATCATCCACTAACCCAAAAATAAACAGATCCACATGGCTGCCATAAGTGAGGTAATAGTAGTAATTTGCGATTCCGCCGATCACATAAAGCAATACAATGGTGGCATGGTAGTAAGCTGACAAGCTTAACCATCGTTGATAAGCCTTTCCAAAAGGGGCACAAAATAGCCCGGCTAAAAGAAGCGGTGCATAAGCAATGGCTGTTACTTTGGCATCAAACCGAGCGCCGACCCAAAAAGCACGACCCACATCATCGGCAATGTCATTGACCGGTAGGTTAGGCTCAATTCCCAAGTAGAAAGCATACCGAGAACAAAGCAGTAGCAAAAAAGCGAAAATAAAGTAGAGAACGAGCAGTTGAAATAAGTGGCGAAAATGAGTCTGAAAAACCATGCTGAAACGACATAAGACCAAGAAATAAGGGCAAAGATATTACCTTAAAGATATTTTCTCCGCATGGAAATAAAGCATAAAATGAGACTTAATGCTGACAGCGATAACAAAAAACGCTGTTTCTTTGGCCAATTTTCTGTTCACACAATGGTTCCGAGCAGCGCGGGCAAGGTTGTCCGCCTTTACCATACACTTGCAGCTCTTGAGCAAAATAACCGGGTTTGCCATCGGCTTGCGAAAAGTCTTTTAGCGTCGTGCCCCCTTGAATGATCGCCGTTTGCAACACCGATTTAATCTCACGTACTAAAGATTGCCATTCCGCGATAGATAAACTCTGTGCTGGGCGCATTGGATGAATACCGGCACTAAATAATGATTCATTGGCATAAATATTACCGACCCCCACAACGATGGCGTTATCCATAATAAACGCTTTGATCGCAATGCGCTTTTTGCGTGCCTTTTCCATCACATCGTGCGCATTAAACGCTTCCGTTAACGGCTCTGGGCCCAATTTATCTAATATGGGAAGGCTTTCTCCGGCCGGACACCATAACCAAGCGCCGAAACGACGAGGATCGTGGTAGCGCAGAATTTTTCCATTCGTTAACTGAAGATCCACGTGATCATGTTTACCGGCAGGAAAGTCCCCTTCCAGCACTCGTAACGAGCCAGACATACCTAAATGGACAATCGCACGACCTATCGGCGTTTTGATCAACAAATATTTTGCTCGACGTGAAATATCTTCAATTGGCTGACCTTCCATCTGATGCAGTGCCGCTGGGATTGGCCAGCGCAATTTGGGGCAACGGAAGGTCAACTGTTTTACCGTCTGACCAATTAAATGCGGTGAAATACCCATACGGCTGACTTCAACTTCAGGTAACTCTGGCACGACGGCTCCTTATCGCTTGCAGCAAGAGAGAAAAAGTAGACTCGTTATAGAGGAAAGAGGTAATCATCTGGGGTCGAAATGGCGATCCAGCGATTTTGCCAGTTTTTAAATAGCCAAAACTGCGGTGCCTGATAATACGTGATCCGTTGTGGCTCTTCCACTCCCTGATACCAAACTTCAATGGTTTGTGGCCCGCTCAAGCTTGGCTGTAATGAGCGTACGGTTTGTTCATCGACCTCGGTACCAACTAACGCCTGCCAACGTTGTGCCAATTGTGCCGCAGGTAGTTCAATAGAAGGCATAACTTGCCACTCACCTTGCTCAAGGGTTAGCTCAAACGCTGGTGTATATATCGCCTGTAATGGTGTGTTGAGATTAAATAAACTGGGATACGCTTGTGCTTCACTTGGATCAGAAGCGAGATAGGATTTGAGTAATGGCGGAATGTTCAGCACCCCAATAAACAGCAGGACCAAAATGATCAGGATATTGTTCCATCGCCGACGACGATGCGGGGCAATACGCATACAGCATTCCTTAGCCGAGAGAGACTGAATGAACAAAGCATAGCAAAGTCGGTCACGAGGTTCTAGAACTTAGAACCTAGAACCTAGAACCTAGAACCTAGAACCGATTTTTCCACATAAAGAAAAAACCCAACCAAATTGGCTGGGTTTTCTGCTACTTGCAAGAAAAGGGGTAATCAATTACTTGATTTTACCTTCTTTATACACAACGTGCTGGCGAACAACTGGATCAAATTTTTTGATCTCAAATTTGCCTGGCATGTTACGTTTGTTCTTGTCAGTAGTGTAGAAGTGACCAGTACCTGCAGAAGATACTAGGCGGATTTTTTCGCGAATGCCTTTAGCCATTGCTCAATTCCTCTTAAACGTTTTCGCCACGTGCACGGATATCAACAAGAACAGCATCGATGCCTTTCTTATCAATGATACGCATGCCTTTAGCAGTTAGACGTAGTTTAACAAAACGTTTTTCGCTCTCTACCCAGAAACGATGAGTTTGTAGGTTCGGCAGAAAACGACGCTTAGTAGCATTTCGTGCGTGTGAGCGGTTGTTACCAACTGCAGGACGCTTACCAGTTACTTGGCATACTCGTGACATGAATGTCTTCTCCAAATCGTTTCAGCTCGATATCAACCTTGGTGGCCGAACCTCTCTCTTTCTAAATAAGAAGTTGAGGTTAAAAACCGTTATGGAAAATCCATACAAGGCTATCAAAGGTCGCGCATTATACTAACTTGACACGCATTGCTCAAGACCCGAACAGATCCTTTTTGCAGGAACTGGTGATCTTTTTTTCTATTGAGCTGACTGAGGTTAAAAAATGTGGGCGAATCATAACAGAAAACCGTAGAAAGCTAAGCATTTTTTGTACATTCTTTCAAATATCCCTCGACCCCTTGTTTTTGCTTATTGCTGAATAAGAATTAAACACGCTTGCCTTTCCCATGTGTCTTATCCTCTAAGTCATATCCAGCCTCGCTCTGCGAACGAAACCACCTCGCCATCTCCAACCACAAAATGGTCAAGTACTCGAATATCAACCAGCGCCAAAGCATCGATCAGCCGTTGAGTAATCCGTCGGTCTGCTTGACTGGGCTCTGCAATGCCTGACGGATGATTGTGAGCTAGAATGACTGCCGCGGCATTATGATGCAGGGCCCGTTTGACGACTTCTCTTGGATAAACACTCGCCGCATCAATAGTGCCTTCAAATAAGACTTCATCTTGTATCACTCGATGCTGGTTATCTAAAAACAACGTATAGAAGGCTTCTCGCTGACGATCCCGTAACACACAAGACAGATAGAGCTTGGTTTGTTGGGGGCTGGTTAAGGCTTCGCCGCGCTTTAAGGTTTCCGCTAAATAACGTTGAGTCATTTCTAATACCGCTTGTAATTGAACATATTTGGCCTCACCCAAACCTTTATGCGCACAAAATTGCGCTTTACTGGCTGAAAATAGCGCGCGCAAGGAACCTGATTCTCGCAATAAAAAGTCTGAGAGTTCTAATACGTTCATGCCTGGAGTCCCCGTTCGCAAGAAAATGGCGAGCAGTTCAGCATCTGAAAGCGCTTGAGGGCCACGAGTGAGTAGTTTTTCTCGTGGCATTGATTCACTTGGGAGTAATTTGAAATGCATCGCGATTGCCCATCCATTGGCTCATTATCACAGTCACAAAGCGCCTTAGTATCCGGTGGTAAAACAGATCCAGTAGTAAAACAACATCCAGTACTAAAACAACAGTGTAAATGGATTAGCACTCAGGCCATAACAAGCCTGAGTCACCCTTAGATGCAAATCAATGTGTCATGCAATAATGATGTTCGCTAAAGCTTAAAGTGGCTAACTAAGCTCCCCATTTGTTGTCCCGATTGGGCAAGTCGAGTACTGATGGATTGCGAAAGCTGTAAATTGTCACTCAGTTGGTTGACGATTTGCTGAATCGCAACCAGGTTTTGGTTAATGTCTTCAGCAACCGCACTTTGTTGCTCTGCTGCTGAAGCGGTTTGAATCCCCATATCTTGAATGGTCTCAACCGCATGTGAAATCCCCGCTAAACGTTCTTTAATTAACACGGATTCCTGCGCCGTTGTTTCACCACGCTGTTGGCTAACGTTCATGCTGCTCACCGCTTTATTCACCCCTTGATGCAGTGCGCTGAGCATATTGCTGATCTCTTGAGTGCTATTTTGCGTGCGGCTCGCTAACGAGCGAACTTCGTCAGCAACAACGGCAAAACCTCGGCCTTGATCGCCTGCACGAGCCGCTTCAATGGCCGCATTCAAGGCCAGTAAATTCGTCTGCTCAGCAATTTCACCGATCACATTCAACACATTGGTGATTTTGTCCGTCTGCTGGCTCAGCTCTTGTATCGCCTCAGAAGTCATATTGACTTCATTCACCAGTTCGCTAATACCTTCAATGGCACTGTTAACTTCTTGCTGGGCTTCTTGGATTTGAGCATTGGCCGACTCGATCGCTTGTGAGGTTTCATTGGTATTATTAGCGACCTCTCGTGCTGTGGCACTCATTTCGGTTACCGCGGTCACGACTTTGTCTGTTTCCAAACTGTGCTCGTTCATCTGTTGGCTAGATTGGGTGGTTTGGGTATCTAGCTCTCCTGCGGCTGCTTGTACCTCTTGGGCAGAAGAGCGAATATCTTGGATCAGTGGATGCAGTTTATCCATAAAGGCATTAAAGGCTTTTGCCACATCACCAATTTCATCATTGCTTTCGACGTTCAATCGCGCGGTTAAATCACCGTCTCCAGCTGCAACATCTTGTAGCGAGGCAACAACATGTTGTAAGGGTGCAACGCCACGAGTCACCAACACACTGACCACGATAATAGTAATAATAAGCCCGATGGTGGACAAACCGATGGTTGACCATAATTGCTCAACCGACTGCGCTTCACGTTGAGATCTAAATGTTGCGACTTGGCTGTCGATATCATCAATATAAATGCCTGTCCCCAGTACCCAATCCCATTTGGATAAGTATTCCGCATAACCTAATTTTGGCGCTTGTGCATCAATCGTTGGTTTATGCCAAGAAAAGTAGAGAAAACCATCACCTGATTTGGCGGCGCGAATTAAACCGGCAATCACTTCAACGCCATTCTCATCTTTTAAGCCGTATAAATTTTTTCCTTCCAACGCGGGGTTGATGGCGTGTAATGTGTTAATGCCTTGCGAATCATAAGCAAAAAAGTAGCCATCGCTGTCAAAACGCATCGCTTTTAATAACGCTTTCGCCGCAGCTTTATTCTCTCCGTTGCGATCTTGCTCATATAACGACTTTACTGCGGTCACACCCATCATCAAATATGCTTGCAATTCAGCTTTACGAGTTTCAACTAATTGTTCGCGATATTGGCTCAATTCCTGTTCTAAAGCTTGACGGTTGTTCCAGTGGTTGACAACGGTCAGTAACGCCGTGATCACGATAAGTGGTATCACCGTTAACAGTAAAAGTTTGGTTCTGCTTTTCAAAAAGGTCATAATCAGCATCCTTTCGGCCTATTGTTATTTTATTATTTGCATCGCGCTTTAAAGGGAAGCTAAAGCTTCTTGCTCTATGATGCATAACGAGAAAAAAATATCTGTGAAGGCAGGTCGAGTTTAGTGTGATAACCGCTAAATGGCCGTAAAACAGCCTCGGGTCTGTTGACACGGCTCCAACATTATTCAGAAGTTGTGCTAACATTGCGCCCACTATTTTGAGGAATTCAAGCATGCAAACATTAGCAGGAAAAAAAATTCTGCTTGGCATTAGTGGCGGTATTGCTGCCTATAAATGTGCAGAATTAACGCGTCGTTTTATTGAGCGGGGCGCAGAAGTACGAGTGGTGATGACCCACGCAGCCAAAGAGTTTATTACTCCACTTACGATGCAGGCTGTTTCTGGCCACCCCGTAGCCGACAGCTTACTTGACCCTGCGGCAGAATCCTCTATGGGACACATTGAGCTGGCGAAATGGGCAGACATCGTCTTACTGGCTCCGGCAACCGCAGATTTGATTGCACGATTAGCCGCTGGAATGGGCAATGACTTACTCACGACCTTGGTGTTAGCCACTCAAGCTCCTCTGGTGATCTCGCCTGCCATGAATCAGCAAATGTATAACAATGTCGCTACCCAAGAAAATATTGCCACTTTGGCTCGGCGTGGCGCTTATATTTGGGGGCCGGCCGCGGGAGAACAAGCTTGTGGTGATGTTGGTCCAGGGCGCATGTTAGAGCCGATGGAGCTAGTCACCCGCTGCGAGGCGTTTTTTGCTCCTAAGCCACTAGCTGGTAAGCGGGTACTATTAACCGCGGGGCCAACACGTGAACCGCTAGATCCGGTACGTTATCTATCTAATCATAGTTCAGGAAAAATGGGATTTGCCATTGCTGAAGCTGCCGCTACTTTAGGGGCAAAGGTAACTCTGATTAGCGGGCCAGTGTCGCTGCCGACACCAACCGAGGTGTCACGTATCGATGTACAAAGCGCGTTAGACATGCATCAAACTGTCATGGAACACGCGACAAGCTGTGATATTTTTATTGGCTGTGCGGCGGTCGCTGACTACCGAGCGGAGCAGGTCGCCGAACAAAAAATGAAAAAGAGCGCTCAAAATGACACTCTCAATATTACCTTGGTCAAAAATCCTGATATTGTCGCCTCTGTGGCTGGGTTAGCTGAGCATCGTCCTTTTACCGTTGGTTTCGCTGCAGAAACACAAGACGTAGAAACATACGCACGAGGCAAGTTGACGAAGAAAAATCTTGATATGATCTGCGCAAATGATGTTTCTATCGCCGGTCAAGGCTTTAATAGTAATAACAATGCATTAACCGTTTATTGGCACGATGGCAAGCAGGAACTCCCTCTGGCCAGTAAGCGTGAATTAGCTCAGGCGTTAATGTTGTTGATTGCACAACAGCTGTAGCACATGGGTGAGTGAAATTACCACGTGATGTTGGCTTGCCGTACGAATGATGTTGATTTACCGTACGAATAAAGCATTCCCGTGCAAGCACGCGTTACCCATTATGAATCACCTATCTTATTGGTAAAAAAGGAAAACGGGTTATGGCCGGTAGTAAGAAAACCAATCGACGTGAAGAAATTCTCCAAGCCCTGGCGCAAATGCTTGAGTCTCATGAAGGGGCTTCACGCATTACTACCGCCAAATTAGCAAAACAAGTGGGTGTCTCAGAAGCGGCCCTTTATCGTCACTTCCCGAGCAAGGCTCGCATGTTTGAAGGCTTGATTGAGTTTATTGAAGAGTCTTTAATGTCACGGATTAACCGCATTCTCGATGAAGAGAAAGATACCTTAAGTCGTCTTCGTTTAGTGATGCAGTTAATTTTAGCCTTTTCTGAGCGTAATCCTGGCTTGACTCGAATTTTATCCGGCCATGCATTAATGTTTGAAAATGAACGATTGCGTGAACGGATCAACCAACTGTACGAACGGATAGAAACCTCATTACGACAAATTTTACGCGAACGTAAACTGCGTGAAGGAAAAGCCTTTCCCGTTGATGAAGGGACACTGGCCGCGCAATTACTGGGACAGGTGGAAGGCAGTTTAAACCGTTTTGTACGCTCCGATTTTAAATATCTGCCTACCGCTAATTTTGATGATTATTGGGCCCTGCTTAGCGCACAAATTAAGTAACCATGATGAGTAAAAAGAAATACGGAAAACCTGAGTTTTCATTGGCCTTAGTGCATCCCAGATATTGGGGTGTATGGGCCGGATTTGGCTTCTTAGCCCTGTTGGTCAATCTGCTGCCTTATCCTGTCTTATTGAAGCTGGGGCGAAGCCTAGGCAAGTTTGCCATGCGTTTTGGTAAAAAACGGGTAAAAGTGGCACAACGCAATCTTGAATTAGCCTTCCCCGAGATGAGCGCAACAGACATTGACCAGTTTGTGGTGGAGAATTTTAAAAATACCGGCGCGGCCTTGATTGAAACAGGCATAACTTGGTTTTGGCCTACTTGGCGTTTTAAACGGATCTTAGAAGATAAAGATACCGCAGTCATACGCCAATACTCCGAACAAGGTAAAGGCGTACTGCTGTGTTGTGTCCATGCTCTCAATTTGGAAATTACTGCGCGCGCCTTCGCGGTTTTAGGATTACCGGGTTATGGTGCCTATCGCCCTCATAATAATCCGGCATACGATTTTATTCAGTATCGTGGTCGAACGCGTAATGGTAATCAATTGATTGACCGAAAAGATCTGAAAACCATGCTACGCACACTGCGCCAAGGTCAACGTTTGTTCTATCTTCCAGATCACGACTACGGACGTAACAAGTCGGTGTTTGTACCATTTTTTGCGGTCAATAATGCCTGTACCACAACTGGAACCAGTATTTTGGCTTATACCAGTCGGTGTGCCATCGTCATGGGTTCAGGATTTAGGAATGCACAAGGTAAATATGAGATCAGAGCCGACCTTTCGATTGCAGAAAATTACCCACAAAAAGACGAAACTGCCGCAGCCGCTTATATGAACAAATACGTCGAACATGTTATTTTGCGTGCCCCAGAACAGTGGATGTGGCTGCATAAACGCTTTAAAACTTTACCCGATCCTGAACTGAAGCATAGCCGTTATCATTAACCCCTTGCGCATAAAAACCATTGCCCGTAGCGGCTGATAGATAAGCGTTCAGCTTGCTGATATCATCGGTTTTGTTCGCCAATGATCTGAATCATAGGTAATGAAAAGGGAAGTCCGTTACACTGGCTTCCCTTTTCATTTTTCGCTCTTACCATGATGTATAACGACCAATTTGTGATGTTGCTGGCGGTGTTTGAACGTGCGGCCTTACTGCTGATGGTGCTATTTTGGCTAACACGGTTACACCTAATTCAAACCATTGTGCAAAAAACCGAGCGTCGCCCGACAGAAACAGCACTGCTGGCAGCCCTTTTTATCGGCTTTGCTCTATTTAGTACCTACACGGGCGTCAACGTCGATGGCTCATTGGTCAATGTTCGCATTATTGCCATTGTCGCTGGCGGGATTTTGTTTGGCCCATGGGTTGGGATCAGTGCCGGAGTTGTCTCTGGGCTGCATCGCTACTTAATTGATATTGATGGCCCAACGTCACAAGCCTGCTTAATTGCCAGTATCGTAGCCGGTTTATTATCGGCTTTGATCCATTATCGAGCCGATAAAATACATTATGCCCGCTATGGCATTTTAGTTGGCATGGTGTGTGAAGCGCTGACGATGGGGTTAATTGTCCTACTCGCAGAAGATCACCCGCTAGCTTATAACATTGTCAGCCATATTAGCTTTCCGATGATCGCCGGCACACTCTGTATTGGCTTAATTATTCAACTAGTTCAACACATTGATGATGAGAAAGAGCGACTGGCCGCCTTGCAAGCCAAACAAGCCCTTCATATTGCGACCCAAACACTGCCCTATTTTCGCCAAGGAGGCCGCAGTGCCCTCACCAAAGGGTGTCAAGTCATCCGTCACAATACTCAGGCCGATGCGGTAGCCATTACCGACACACAAGACGTTCTCGCCTATGTTGGCATTGGTGAAGAAGAGTATCTCGATGCGCATCATCAAATTAGTGAGCTGACTCAGCAAGCGGTAAAACTGGGTCAGCAGATCATCAGTAACAATTTGAATCTATATCATTTTCGTTCTTTATTGATTATTCCCCTATGGGAAAATCAGCAGGTAACCGGCACTTTAAAGATTTTTTATCGACAGCCCAATCGAATTCATCGTCCGTTAAAAGAGATGGCGATTGGCTTATCACAGCTGATTTCAACCCAGTTGGAAGTGTCGCGTGTTGAACAACTCAAAGAGATGGCTAGCCAAGCCGAATTCTCGGCCCTGCAAAGCAAGATCAATCCGCATTTTCTATTCAACGCACTGAATGCGATTGCGAGTTTGATTCGCCTGCGTCCGGATGAGGCACGCAGCTTAATCGGTAATTTGGCTGACTTTTTGCGCTATAACTTACACTGCACACAACGGTTCATTCCACTCGATGACGCTCTCAAACAAGTGCGTGATTATGTTGCCATTGAACAAGCACGGTTCGGTCACAAATTAAAAATTCACTTCGATGTCGAACCGGTGTCTATCTCGGTTGCGCCTTTGTTGATCCAACCTTTAGTGGAAAATGCCATCCAACATGGGTTTCAACCTTCTGCCCACGCTTGTGAGATCACGATTCAAGTGCGAGTCACCGCTCAAGGTGCGCAGGTAACCATTACCGATACTGGTGTCGGTATCGCACCAGAGTTAATTGAACAACTCTATCGAGGAGAAATTAATAGCCAGCATATCGGGCTAATGAATGTACATCAGCGGTTACAATTATTGTACGGTCAAGGGCTACGCATTGAACGATTAAACCCTGGAACACAAATTCGCTTCGATATTCTGACTAAGGGGAAAGCATGTTACGCGCAATAGTGGTTGAGGATGAATATCTGGCTCAAGAGGAGCTACGTTATTTAATTGAAAAACATAGTGATATCAAGATTATCGCCAGCTTTGACGATGGTTTGTCAGCGTTAAAATATCTACAAAACCATCCGGTAGATGTGTTGTTTTTAGACATTAATATGCCAGCCATGGATGGCATGTTATTAGCTCGTAGTCTGCCGCCGGCGATTCGACCTCCTTATATTATTTTCACCACGGCCTACAAAGAACACGCGGCAGAAGCCTTTGAACTGGAAGCTTTTGATTATTTATTAAAACCACTCAATGAACAACGAGTGAAAAATGTGCTCGATAAATTACAACTGACGCAGGTAATCAGTCAACCGATTCCCTGCAGTGCGCCACTGCATCTTATGCGCGACAATCGGATTCGGATTACCGAGCCTGAGCAGGTGATTTATGCCATGGCGAAGGAGAAAATTACTCTGGTGTATTGTGATGACGGTGAGTTTTATGTGCCATATCCGATCAGCGAGCTATGCGAACAGCTTCCCGCCCACTCTTTTTTCCGCTGTCACCGCTCTTATTGTGTCAACCTTACTCGCGTGCAGGAAATCATCCCTTGGGTCAACAGTACTTATCTGCTCCATTTACAGGGAAGTGAAGCCACTATTCCTGTCAGTCGAAGTAACTTAAAAACCTTCCGCGAGCGAATGCAATTGTAATTCATGCCAAATAATTGCATTTGATGCGCCACTAATGCAGCTCATTTTATCTTGCTTTAACCCTATTGCTGATAGGGGAATAAGGCTCGTATCTTAACGGTAATCCTTACTCATTTTGTTATGGAGTACCGTTATGCGACACATGATTACCCCAAGATTACAGACCTTAATTGGCACCGTGATTGCACAATTTGCGCTCGGCTCTGTGTATACCTGGAGCTTATTTAACGCACCACTCGCGGAAAAATTAGCCGCGCCGGTGAATCAGGTTGCCTTTTCTTTTGGGCTATTAACCTTGGCGCTTGCTTTGGCCTCTTCCGTATCTGGCTTACTGCAAAAACGATTTGGTGTACGTCGTGTTACTATTGCTGCAGGGTTAGTCTTGAGCTTGGGTTTACTCTGGGCTGGGCAAGTTTCCCAAGTCTGGTTACTGTATGTCAGTGCTGGTTTGATCCTTGGCTTTGCCGATGGCACTGGCTACTTAATGACCTTGTCTAACTGCGTGCGGTTTTTCCCTGAACGTAAAGGCTTAGCTTCAGCTTGTGCCATTGGCGCATATGGGTTGGGTAGCTTAGGGTTTAAATACATTAACCTATATTTTCTTGAGCAAAGTGGCGTAAGCATGACCTTTACCATGTGGGCACTGATTGCGGGAAGCTTGGTGGTGCTCGGTGGCTTATTAATGCACGATGCCCCGATTCAAACAACCAGCCAAGTCAACAATAGTAGCGACCAACGCCAAGAATACTCATTACAACAAAGCACTAAAACACCTCAATTTTGGCTATTGGCTACGGTCTTTTTCACCATTTGTATGAGCGGTTTATACGTAATTGGCGTAGCAAAAGACGTAGGCGAACTGCAAGTACACCTCTCAACAGCGGCGGCCGCTTCTTCGGTAGCGATTCTGGCGATGGCTAATTTAGCGGGACGTTTAGTCCTAGGCATTTTGTCGGATAAAATGGAGCGCCGCAAAGTGGTGGGGATTGCGTTACTGATCTGTACCTTAGGTGTGAGCATCTTACTCTTTGTCCCCCTCAATGAAATGCGATTTTTTATGGCGATTGCCTGTGTTGCATTCAGTTTTGGCGGCGCGATTACGGTATTTCCAACCTTAGTCAGTGATTACTTTGGGCTCAATTCTCTGACCCAAAACTATGGGGTTATTTATCTTGGTTTTGGCCTAGGAAGCTTTTTTGGATCGATGGTTGCTTCTTTATTTGGCGGGTTTGAAGCGACTTTCAGCGTGATGTTACTGCTGCTCGGTGTATCACTGTGTATTGCTCTTTGGCTACGTGCGCCGAAAGAGACACAATCCACAGCTATCGGTTGGCAAGCCTCTTTATCTTCACACACTCGCTAAGCGATTAGGAACGGATTCACAATCAGAAAAAACTCCGCGGCTGGCTTCTATCACCAGCCGCGGTTTTATTTAGCCGTTCACACCATACTGAGCACGATAAGCTTTCACTGCATCCAGTTGGGCAGCATCCGTTCCTTGCTCTTGTAAATAGGTAACCAAATCGTTCAAGCTCACAATAGAGATGATCTGACAGCCAAAATCACGTTCAACTTCCTGAATCGCCGATAGTTCGCTTTTACCTTTCTCTTGACGATCAATCGCCACTAAAACACCCGCTAACTCAGCGCCATTGGCTTGAATGATTGCCATTGACTCACGAATCGCTGTCCCTGCGGTAATCACATCATCCACCAGCATAATGCGCCCTTCCAGCGCGGAGCCGACTAAGTTGCCACCTTCACCATGATCTTTGGCTTCTTTGCGGTTAAAACAGTAAGGCGTATCGATATCGTGGTGATCCGCTAAGGCCACGGCGGTAGTGGTGGCAATCGGAATCCCTTTGTAAGCAGGGCCAAACAGCACATCAAACTCAATACCAGAATCTGCCAGTGCCGCGGCATAAAAACGGCCGAGTCGCGCCAAATCACGCCCCGTATTAAACAGGCCAGCGTTAAAAAAGTAAGGGCTTTTACGACCGGACTTCAAAGTAAACTCACCAAATTTCAACACTTCCTTTTCTAAGGCAAACTCAATAAATTCACGCTGGTAGGCTTTCATGAATACTCTCTCGATGTTGGTTTTAGGTTCTAGGACCTAGGACCTAGGTTCTAACTTCTTGCAATAGATAAAAAAATAGCCCCCTTAATGGGAGCTACTGACTCAATCATTCCGCTAACGCGGCTTTCTGCTCGGCGAAGATCTCACCAATGCCTTTCTTGGCCGACGCCAGTAACGCTAGCAATTGATCATGGCTGAATGGTTCGCCTTCTGCCGTGCCTTGAATTTCGATCATCTTGCCTTCTTCCGTCATCACCACATTCATGTCAGTATCGGCAGCTGAGTCTTCAACGTACTCTAAATCACACAGTACCTCATCGCCTAAAATGCCAACCGAAACAGCAGCAACATGACCTTTCATTGGGTTCTTTTTTAATTTTCCTTGTGCCACAAGGTGGGCAAAAGCATCGGCCATCGCCACACTTGCGCCAGAAATAGAAGCGGTACGAGTTCCACCATCGGCCTGAATCACATCACAGTCAACCGTAATCATAAACTCGCCCATCGCTTCCAGATCCACCACCGCACGTAAGCTGCGCGCGATCAAACGTTGAATTTCCATCGTACGACCACCTTGCTTGCCAGTCGTCGCTTCACGGCGGGTACGCGAATGCGTCGCGCGGGGCAACATGCCATATTCCGCGGTTACCCAGCCTTTACCTTGACCTTTTAGCCAACGCGGTACATTTTCTTCCACCGTTGCATTACACAAAACTTTAGTATTACCGAATTCAACGAGTACTGAGCCTTCAGCATACGCCGTATAATTGCGAGTGATTTTAATTGGGCGAACTTGATCTGCCGCGCGGTCATTTGGACGCATGGTTAAATGCCTTTTGTGAAGGAATAAACAAGATTGGAGCGAGATTATACTGGAAATAACGGTTAGGTGCTAGGTGCGAGCAATAGTCAAAACTCAAACGGAATACACAAGCAATCCATGCTCACTCGCTTTTCAACTATCTGGATCACCAAGCAAGCTGGATCATCAAGTAAGTGAATAGGGATCGAACCTAGGATCTCGCCAATCTTTGCCGTATTATTGACTTATTGCGCTAAAAAGCCGACTCAATTAAGGATATGGTAATGATTTACAGCATGACTGCCTACGCACGCAAAGAACTGAAAGGCGAATGGGGCACCGCCGTATGGGAAATTCGTTCTGTTAACCAACGTTATTTAGAAACTTATTTTCGCTTACCCGAACAGTTTCGTAGCCTAGAACCGGTTCTTCGTGAACGTTTTCGTCAACGATTAGCCCGTGGCAAAGTTGAATGTCACTTACGTTATGAAGCCAGTGCCGCTGCACATAGTGAACTGATCATTAATGAACCGCTTGCCGAGCAAGTAATTAAAGCTGCCAACCAGATCATGCATATGACCGGTGAACTCAGCCGCATCAACCCATTCCAAGTGATGCAATGGCCGGGAGTGATGGAAACCCCAGAACAAGACATGGATAGCATTAACAAAACACTGCTAGCAGGTTTCGATGATGCGCTAAGCGATTTTATTGAAGCACGTGGTCGTGAAGGCGACAATATGAAAGCGTTAATTGAACAACGCTTAACGGCTATTGGCGAAGAAGTGGTAAAAGTTCGCGCACGAATGCCAGAAATTCTCCAATGGCAACGTGAGCGTCTATTCAGTAAATTTGAAGAAGCCAACATTGAATTAGATACCTCTCGTGTCGAGCAAGAACTCATTCTACTGGCACAAAAATCCGATGTAGCAGAAGAGCTGGATCGCCTCGACTCTCATATCAAAGAAACTCGTAATGTGCTTAAGAAAGGCGGTGCTTGTGGCCGAAAACTCGACTTTATGATGCAAGAATTTAACCGTGAATCGAACACACTGGCCTCAAAATCGATCTCGACCGATATCACCGCTTCTGGTGTAGAGCTGAAAGTGCTGATTGAACAAATGCGTGAGCAGATCCAAAACATCGAATAAGGTTTTTTGAGTCTCTTTGAGCTTACTTAATATTACCAAGCCCCTGTAAATTGGGGCTTTTTTGTTTTCAGGGGATTTCAAAACCTTTCCGCTGTTTTCAACCAACTGGTGAGTTTAGTGGTGAGTAGGATTGATCTAGTATGCCCTTAAATGGTGAGTAACTTTCCATGATAAGGAGAACACTATGGGCAAGCTCAATGCACGCAAAGTCGCCGCTTTGGCCAATTTTGGCTTATACATAAAGTTATTTTATGGGTAACAATTGGTAGACCTTTAGACGGTCATTCAACCTTTCAGGTACCCATGCTGAGCGAGCTTCATTGTTGTCCCTTATTATTGTTGTAAAAAATCGCTGTGCATATGCAATCGGCCTGAACTGCGATTGCTGCTTAAATTAGTCTATTGAGTGACATAATCAAAACGCTTGAGCGCCAACCAAGCAGACGCACCGCTTGTATTCGGTGCTTTAATGAGCTGCCAAATTGGCGGTTGACACTTAGCTTGCTCAGCCATTTGCAAATACACCGCCTCACACAAACCTTCTTCATCGCCGAGCGCGAGATTTTTCGAGGTAAACTTAATCAGCCAAAAAGCAGCACCAAGATTTAGTAAAAGCCATAGGCAAGTAGTGGGCAAAGTTTAATCCCCCTCATTCTGATCAAACAGCGCACTAACCACAAGCTTTTTGGCCGGCATGCATGCGAGCCTCCCTATCGAGCGGACAATCTGCGCACATTTGGGTGCAAGGCAGTTTGTGGCGCAGACAACACACGATACGCGCGCTTTGCTGCTCCTTAAGTCTTAATTTTCGCCAAAAGGGATTGATTGTCGGCTGATCACTTACCCTTAATGATAACTCTGGACGAGAGAATATCTCGTTTATCCGTTGATCACGCCAGCTATCAGGGAGTGACAGCTCCCCCAGATACCAATGCACAATATAAGCTTGATGACTAAAATGAAGCTTTGCAGCCACAGGGCTAAGGCAAGTTAAACGCTCGACGATCGGGATGAGCAGTCGTTCGAGTAGCTGCTCCCAACTGGCAAGCTGACTGACGGAAGCAAGATAATTCGTCTCTGGACTAAGCAATAAATAAAAAGTTTCTACTCGACCACTTTCGTGCGCTTCAAAGTACCAATTATCCCAACTGGATGCCGCAGCAATGGCACGCTGAAGCTCACTACCGGGCGGACAACAAAACAGCCACAATAATAAAGGTGGCAGTTGCAGACCAAAAAACCACTGACTCCACATTGAATGTAATGCCCTTGCATCGACTTCTCGCGTTGCCTCTCCAACAACGCTCCCTTTTACTCGATAGCTAAGAGCAAACTGTTCCAGCCATGGTCTGTAATGTGTCGCACTGAGCACCGAGTTTAAACAATGGGCATTTGGAGGTAACTGCTGCAAATTATCGATGGCTTTGAAATGCTGAGCATAAAATGCCGCTTTTTGACTGAGCAAATGGTTGAGCTGGTTAGCTAGGGTGATTATTCCCATGATGGTAGTCCCCCATTGGCTTCATTATGTTCATCACTTCGGTGATAACTTTTCGCGATTCGCACCCGAGGGATAATCATTGGGCACAGCGCTTCAGGGTCGGACTAACAAGATTAATCGGGGGGTACTTATGTCCATTTTTTGGTTAATTCCTCGAGGGTTTACAAGGCTGAAGTGGCATAACGTCACGCAGGGAAAAACAATAATATCTTCTCCACAAGTGATTCTTTCTCATAGCAGCAACAACAAATTAACACAAACAATAATGCGAATACAAACAATTATCAATAAAATAACTGAGAGGTATAACTGGTCTGATTAGAATATGGGGCGATAAAGAAGGGGGAAGTGTCACCGAGTAATGATGATATTTTGATGGTAATACTCAGCGATAAAGCACCTTAAATGATAGTAATTATCTGTTTTTAGAAACCATTTTCCCACACAGTTTGGATTACAAAGAAGAGAAAAGCCGTTGAGCATCCGAACTTAAGCACTCCAGCGATAGCAATTATTGGCCCAATCTGTCGCCAAGGTTTCGTGAGTACAACATCACCATAACCTAGAGTACTGATTGAGGTACCAACAAAGTATAATCCCTCTGTGACCGAAGACACTAATCCAGCCCAACGCAAAAATATCCCCCACCCGACAACCTCAAGTAAATGGGCAAAAAATAGGATCATAAAACAGCATAGGATAATTATCTTTCCTGCGTAGCTCGGGCTAAAGTGCTCAATAAACCAAGGATGAGCTCGTAGAAAATCTCCAGCGACATCAAATATTAACCATGCATGCACATAGAAGAGACTAAAGACCAGCAAAATGGCTAATAAATATATTTTAGCGATAGAAAAAGGCTTAAAACTTTTAATATTGCTCATGTTATTTCTTTACCTATTGTCAAAAATTAATGCGTAAAGCCCTGAATGCTAGAAAGCGATATATTTCAGTAGTAGTTATATTGCCATCTCAATTATCTAAGCGGATGAATAATCTGACTTAAGAAAAAACAGAGATAATCCAATAACAATGGCTATCGTCTTAGAGGCTGCATTTTTAACTTCAGAGCAAGCTCTCGCGCGAAGTCAGTTTACCCATAATAAAAGCTAAGTTAACTGAGCTAATAAGTGTCGCCACATGAGCATCCCCTTGCGCTTGTCGGGCATCAAGTAATGCCGTATCTGCGACTGTGATTGCATCAATCGTACCGATATCATTACGATAAGCGGCAATGGCGGCTTCGTAAGTAATTGACGCAGCTACAACCAGCTCGGTTGCTGCATGATAGGCTTCATGTGCCGTGCGTAAAGCGTTATGTGCAGCAATAATTTCTGCTACGGCAGCATTTTGTACCCGCTGAAACTCATCCTCAGCAGCCTCAGATCGAGACTTAGCCTCTGTAACCCGCGCACTTCTTAAACCGCCATCATAAATAGGTACGGTTATTCCCAAGAGAACACTGTTCCCAGATCCCTGCTGACTGATTGAGGGAAGACCAGAAATATCGAAATTTCCAGATCCCCAGCTAGCACTTGCACCCAAATAAACCTTGGGTAAGTAACCCGCCTGAGCCGCATCAACACCAGCTTTACTCGCCTGTAAAGCGGCGTAACTTGCTGCAACATCAGGACGTTGTGATAAGGCTTGCTGTATTAGCCTATCCATAGGAGTATCAATAGGTTTAGGAAGGGGGCGTTGCGTTATATTAGCAGCATCAACGTTCAATTCGCTATTAACACCGACAATGGCAAGCAGATGATAATAAGCCGTACGCTCATCACCAATAGCCTGAATACGACGAAATTTAGCCTGAGCGACGGCCTGCCGTGCTTGAGCGACATCCATGGCCGTAGCGAGCCCTTGATCCGCTCTTGCTGCAACCGCCGCTTGAATATCTTGAGCGTTGTGTAAGGCCTCCTCAGCAAAACTTCGCCGTTGAATGGCTGCACCATAACCGTAATAAGCTTGAGAGACATCGAAAATCAATTTTTGATGTGTGCCATTGAATAAAATATTTGCTGCTACCGCAACCTGCTGACCTTCCATTGTAAGCGCTTTTCGCTGTCCAAAATCAAACAGAAGCCATTGAAGTGACAGTATTTGTGCGCTGCCTTGTTCTGTATTATCGATATGACGCTGGCCGAAAATTTCCGGTAATGGAACGGTGAGCGTCTGAGATCCTCCCACAACACTTGCTGCAATGAAAGGTAAGTAAGTACTTTCGACCATGCCAACCGCAATTGCCGCTTGTCTCGCGCGTTGCCAAGCCGCTCGTGTTTCTGGATTCGTTCGTTGTGCCAAATCAATCAATTCAGGGAGCCCATAGCGTTGTTCAGAATCAATAAACTCATTTTGCCTAAATTGCGCACGAGCAGGGTTTTCGGGAATACTGAAGTCTGGAATAACATGAGTTGGAGTGGGCTGACTATCATCGGAACCAGCCAAACTCCATAATGCGGTTTTATCCTCATCACTTGGTACCCATGGCTGATCCGGAGCTGGAGACACCCTGTGATCCACATTAGATACGCAGCCAGAGACTATCAAAACCATCATTAATACGATGAATGAAGAACAAACACGACATCGCAAATAATATCGACCGTTATTTATCATGCTGCCTCCATAACGTGATCCAGTGAATCAATAAATGATGCGGAAAGATCAGAACGCTCTTTTAATTCAATATTATAAGAACCGGGCTCTCCGGACTTATCTTGAAATCGTAGTGCAAGATCATCAAGTAAATCAGCAAGTGGTCCAAGGTCCGTTTCATCGCTCAACCAAATGGCTCTATTGAGCGATTCTATTTCATCCATCGCTTTTTTAAGAGCCGCTTCACGTTTTGGTGGCGGACGTAACCATTTTGGCTCAAACGGCAATAGACACAATGCTTCATCACATTTTCCGACTAACGATTCTACGGCAGCAGTATGCCCCAAAGCCTGTATGCGTTGATGGGAAGGTAACCTAGCCATCCGAGCCAACTCCGATAGAGCACGAGAAAATAATGTACGGACCTCGCCCTCTAAAGGCGCGGGCCAAAGACGAGAAAAAATCAGATAAACCACAACATTACCGAGCAATATACCAAAAATTCGACCTTGCGCGGTTTCCAAACTCAGATTCGGACCAAAACCCTGCAATACGGTGAGTAGAAAGGCGAGCGCTACCTGAACACCAGCATAAGAACTACGCTCTGGCCCCGTTGAAATCCAAGCGCTAATTAAGCAGCCTAAAAATATCAATACCATTAACGAAGCAATATCATCGATATAAGGTATCACCCAAAAGATAGAGGCAATGCCAAGTGATGCTCCTATCAAACACCCAACAATGCGCAGCGCCAACTTGTGTAAAGTCTCTCCTGCCGTTCCTAATGCTGCTACATAGCAAGTAATCATCGCCGTATGAATGCCTTGCCAATCGATAGCGGTATAGATAAGAAAACAAATCATCGCAGCTAAGGTCGTTTTGAATGCAAAACGAGTGTAGGCAGGATTAGTGAAAGCGTCTGGGGCAACAAATGCGGGCTTGCTTATCGACACGATTTCAGGCTCACTCGCTCCCGCAAGTAAACAGAGCGCATCCCAGGCCTGCTTCTCTGCTTCTCCCATTTCAGTGTCAAGATCTTGAGCACGAGCAATTGAACATTGGGGAGCCTTCCCCAGAGCAAGTGAATCATCAATATCACGAATAGCATCCACTAGAGCGACCCGGCGATCAGCATCCATAGAGGCGGGTAAGGCGGAAACAGCAAGCATGAGTTTAAAACCTGCACGAATATCGGTAGCTATCTGTTGCGCGGCAGAAAGATTAACTAAACGAAGTGCTTTTACAGTAAGCGCTTGCGGCTCAAAGGCACTATTTCCTTCGCGTAGATATTGAAGTAACGCGGCTGAGTCACCTGTTTCTAATGCCTTAATAGTCACGGCCAATCGAGAGCGCAATTTATCCCGTAATAGCTGTACTGGTGAAAATCCGAGTAGAAAATTAAAGCCGATCATTAATATCATCGGCATAGCAGCCATTAACCAAGCTTCACGCAGTGCAAAGCTCGCCGCTTCGCCAAACGGTGCCTTAACGATCAAAGTAAGTAAAAAAGCAATGATCAACGCCGCTACGCTACCTTGCTCCCCTAGCTGTGTTGCCGCGCCAAGATAAACCAGAAAAACAGAAGTGACGACAATAGCCGCCATGATATGCATCGTCGAACCATTCGTTAGGTTGATAAGCCAAACCAAAAACGCAATAAGTCCGGGCAATAAGATGAGAAAGCCAAAACCCGTGACAATATTGACTACCGCATCAGGCTTCATTAGAAAGATGACTAGGTAGCAGCTGATCGCAGCTTCAGGGATCTGAAACATCATACCGACCGCGGTTACCAAAGCGCATAACAGTGCAATTCGCCAAGCTAAACCCGCTCGCCCTGGCGCTGACTGTAAATCCTCCAGAGATTGAGACCATAAATACGACATCAACTCGCGAGTATTACTCTTTTGAACGGTCATCACAATTTTCGCTATGCTTGACTACCGCAACCGCTGAAGCCCCTACACGCATCAAAGATGCTGGAGGATTATCGATAATGATTCGTACAGGAAAGCGTTGAACAATCCGTACCCAATTTAATGATTTGGGTACGTAAGGAACATTGCGAGGTAAATTGATCAGCTCTTCAGATATCACTCCCCAACCGATACTATCAACCCGACCGTAAACGGGAATAGAACGATCTGCCAGTATATAAACCTGTGCACAGTTGCCCACAGCAATATGAGCCAGCTCTGTTTCGGGAAAAGTCGCCAAAGCGTACCATTTACGAGTATCAATAAGCGTAAACAGAGACTGCCCGGGAGCAACAATCTCTCCCGTTGAAACCGTGAGACCGACGACAAGACCTTCATGTGGGGCACGTACTTGAGTTGCCGCTAATTCATGCTCAGCAATCGCTAACGCTGCTTGCCGAGCACCAACCAATGCCTCTGACTCATCAAGACTGGTGATCAAGGCTTGAGCCGCAGCCTCTTGATGTATGGCTTGTTCGAGCGTGGTTTGAGCATCATCTCTAGCCGTTCTCGCGTCATCCACTTGCTGCACGGTAACGTACCCCTTAGCCACTAATGGTAATAGCCGGGCAAGTGCGCTCTCTGCAAGAGAGAGATTGGTACGAGCACGATGAACCTGTTCTGAAGCGATAGCAGCATTGGATGACTCAGCCGTAATTGTTCTACGCTGAGCATCACGCAATGCTTTAGCAAGCTGTAATTCTGATCTGGCTTTATTGACTATTATTTCATAGGGTTTGGGATCAATTTCAAATAACAACTGTCCCTCGTCGACACGCTGATTATCGGTTACAGCAATAGTGATTACTCGTCCTGCAACGATAGAAGCAACGTTAACAACATTTGCACTCAGTACCGCATCCTCAGAAAGAGCTTTATCTGCGCTGTGTTGAAAGTAATACCATCCCGATACAAGTGCGCCAAGTACAACCGCTATCGCCAAGGCAGTACCCACAACACTATATCGACGTGTATAAGCAGAGTTAGACATCACTAAACTCCAAAAACAGTGATCGCTAGCGTCAAAGTAATCATACTCGCAAGCGCGATATAAACGATCGTTCGTAACGGGATGCCTTCATCAACACCAAGTCGGATTAAGACAATACGTATTAATACCGTGCTAATTATCCCAATCATGGCGCATATAAGCCAAGACGGAAAATAAGCGCCATAAAAGGGTAACAAAGGGATCACCGATATGCCCCTTATTGATGAGATAAGAGCGTTTGCGTTCCATCCCATGTTCCACCAGAGAACTGACTGAGAGGAACGACCATTGGACTTGATTGTTTGCGTAATGCTCCTAGGTCAAAAGTGACGTAATTTAAGCTTTCATATAAACGAACACTTAATCGCAGCCGTTTAAGATCAGATAACGAAGTCCAAGTCGAATATTCTGATGTGTACATACGGTGGCCAACCACTCCAGGAGCTACCTTATCTTGAAGAGCCTCGGTCATACGACTATCAATAGTGATACCTCGAGGTCGGTCGAAATTATTCATAATATGCGCCAAGGTCGTGACGGCTTCATCGGGTGTTTTCGCTTTTTCAGTAAACTGAGCATAATAAACCGCACGAACAAAGCGGCCTACCGATGTATTTGATGCTGGCAATCCTGCCGTTGCGATCCCTGAATCCGGTTGTTTAAACGTTACCCCGCCGAGTTTTATCTCTGATTGGTCGATATTACTTAAAAACGTGTAATTATTAAGATTAGTTAAGTGCCAAGTAAACTCAGGACCATTGGTCATAACACCTAAAGGATTTTCATAGATATGCTGTTTACCATTCGAAAACTCAATAACGATAGAGTGACCATTAGCATCGTGTAGAGTGTAGTGGAAAGGGGTTTTCAATAATCCCATGGGTAATAGAGCGGTGACCAATACAGGCTGTTTCTCTAACGCGGTCTTGACGTCATTCACCGTTTTAAATTGTGATAATGCCCAACTTCCTAAATCGATCGCAGATAACATTTTTTGAGTTTTGTCTGACATATCTTCTGGGCCTTCAGTACTTGCAAAAGCTAAGACACTGAAACTCAACCCTTGATCATTAATGCCCTCGACTACTTTAAGATCTTTAGTAATAGGATCTGGCATGGCAATCGATAAAAAAGCGTGTTTTGCTTCATAATTTAAAGAGGCATGCTTATCGGCATGGGAAGAAAATCTCGAGCCTTGGGGAAAGAAAGCGACCTTATAATCTAGCTGGACCGGTAATTCCATGGTCCTACCCGCATAAGGCGCACCGTTGGCATCAGTATACAAAAGTGACGTACAAGCTTGGCTAATTGCTGGAAGCATAAACGTTGCCGCAAGTACTGTTGAAATGAGTGTTCGTTTGAGTGTAGATGATGCGTGCATGACAGCTCCTTGAAATAATTCTGTACCAAGTCACATGAATCCCCATTTAATAGGAGGTGTATCGACAAAGTATTCGTAAAAAAAATATAGTTCAATCAATGGCTTTGTCAATGAATTCACCTCTCTCATTAGTTCATCTCAAAAAATAGAGTTTTTCCGCACCATCAATGTTGTAAATTCATTGCTAATCATCAGTTTTTACTGACAACTAAATAACGATAAAAAATAAATACATTTAAAAAGGAGATGGATTGTTTTAAAAATGTATTTAAAAATCGTGATCCTCGTGCTTGAAAAAAAATGCCACCCGAATTAAACGAGTAGCATTCTTATATTTACAAAGTCAGTTGGCTTTCTTTGCAACCAATATTCAGTAAATTAATCCACGGACTCGCCAAACGAGGTAATCACTTTTAAGCACTTGTCTTTACTTAAATAGCGTTGGGCACTTGTTTGTACTGACTGAATATCAGCGGCGGCAATATGATCATAAATTTGCTGCACGCGCTGATAATACTCTGGTTGAGTTCGGCCCATTGCCGTAGCCTCTAACCAAAATCCATTGCTATTACTGACATGAGCGATGGATTGTAATAAAGGCTGCTTAGCTCTCGCCAATAAATCAGCGTCTATTCGCTGCCCTGAACCCAGTTGCTCGATGAGCGTGTCAACTTTACCTTCAATAGACAATACATGCTGTCTATCAACCAGCGCAAATAAGCCGATATAACCTAACTCTGACGGTTCTTTCGCACTAGAATGGAAAGTATAAGGTGAATAACTCATCCCCGCTTGTACTCGTAGCTCTTCAGTGATCAGCAGTTGCAAAACGCGATCTAATAACAAGATTTTCGCCGCTTGCTCAACGGAGTAACTATCAAGATTAGGCCAAATCCAAGCCAGAGCTGTTGAATCAACCGCTCCTTGATGGCTCAACTGGCGGCTCGCTGGTAACTCAGGCAGGCGAGCTACGACTGGACGCTTGGTGATTGGCAACGGATGACGCTCTATCGCACCCAATGTTTCGGCTACCGCTTGAATCGCCTGAGATTCATCAATATCGCCGACAATCGTGACCTCAAGTAAGCCACGATCGACGGCCGATGCGAGCACGAGGGCGATTTCAGAAAAATCTCGCTTCAATAGCTCTTGATCGCGGCCAAGGGCGTAGTTTATGTCCTCTGGATGTAATAGCTCAGCGAATCGCTGCCAAAATAACGTTTCAGCGTTGGTATGGCGGCTAAATGCATGCTCTCGCACTTGTTGCCGAAACTGGTGTAACGCTTCAGGTCTAAACCCTGGCGCAATCAAAAAAGCGGTATGTAACCCTAGCTGCGCTCTTAATCGCTCGGTTCGCACAGAGACGGCATCATTAAACCCTTGCTCCGATAGTTTCCATCCCACAGCTAAACCTTGCCCTGCTAATATTTGTCCCAGCTCAGCATAACTATGCTCAGCTAATCCTCCAAGAACAAAGCTACGTTGAAATAACGTGGTTAGCCCTTCGCTTTTAGGCAGGGCTACATCACCAAAACCGACTTTGAGCTGCACTATCGCTTGTCCCAATTCAAATTGAGTGGGTCTCAAACTAAGTCGTACGCCATTAGCAAAAACCAGTTGGCGGATTCCTGCCTGTTCATCACGCTTATCGGCAATGAATTTTCCCGGCTTACCGAAATTTGCATAAGCAAACGGAGTCAATTTTTGCTCTTGATGAGCGCTAATCGGCTGCTGCTGGCTTTGCTGATAGACGCTCAGAAGCTGCTTTGCCACCTGTTCTTCTGGTTGAGAGTGAGTCAGATAAATCCATGGTTCCCCTTGCCAACGCTGCTTCAGGGCTTCATGCAGTGCTGATGCAGTCAAACTAGGCTTCAATCGTTGAAACAACGCCCATTCCTGCTTGGGATCTAAAAAATATAAGCCGCGAGCGTTAAAATCGACCAATTGCTCAGCTAAACCAAAGCTATTCACACTTAGTGGTTGAGCTAGATCATGCTGTATATCTTGTTCGATCAAGTCTAATGCTCGATTAACTTCTTGTTCAGTAAAACCACCCACCAAAGCTTGACGCATGGTCTGCTCTAGCAGGGTAAGGCTTTCTCGCCATTGTTGAGGTGCTGAATTGAGTGATAATTGAAAACGTAAGCCATGTTTAAACTCTTCAAATAAGGCCACATTGACTCGACGCCCCATATCCTCCTCTGGCAGATGGGCGGTTAAGCGGCGATACAACAGATGACGAATTAGCCAGTCGTTAAGCATTCTATGCCGTCTTGCGATACCATCAACAAGTACATCTTGAGGCTGTAACATACCCAAAGTCACCGTCGTCGGTAAACGTGGGTCAAAAAAGCTATCCGCTCTAAGCTCTTGCTGGACTGTCAAGGTTGGCAGTGGATCATCACTAACTAAAACCGCCTGTGGATGTGGTTGCCAGTTGGCAAAACGTTGCTGAATCTGACGCTCTGTGGCGGCAATATCAATATCACCGACAACAATTATGGTCGTGCGCTCTGGTGTATAAAAGCGCTGATAGAGATCACGTAATTGTGCTACTGTCGCTTGAATAACTACGCTTTCCAAGCCGATTGGCAGACGACTCGCCAATGGGCTGTCTGGGTACAAAAATGCTTGCTGATATTGATAATCATCTAGCTCCATCGATTGTTTTTCGCGTATTTCCGCCATTACGATCGGCTTTTCTTGTGCTAGAGCTTCGGGTGTTAAAGTCAGTTGATCACCAATCTCACGCATTAACATCAGCCCAGTTGTAAGCTTATCTTGAGTGCCTTCCGTGATATTAAATTGATACACCGTTTGATGATACTCAGTAATTGCATTGGTATCCGAACCAAAACTAAGACCAAGCTTTTCTAGCTGAGCAATCATATCCCCTTGTGGAACGGATCGAGAGCCCTTAAACGCCATATGCTCTAATAGATGCATCAATCCCTGCTGCTGTTCAGACTCCACCAGCGAGCCACCGGCAATTTGCATGCGCATGATGATGGCTTTTTCTGGGTATGGATTAACCATCAACTGATAAGTTAAGCCATTAGCTAAACGACCTTGGTGGATTCGTGGATCAGGGGTTAATTCATTGGCAACCGAGTGTAGAGACATGATGATGTAGCAAGCGCCAAAGAATGGCATTAACCGAGTAAAGAGACAAGAGACAACCTCGAATAACATCAGTAAAAAAGAATCGTTATTATTCATGTTTTATCTCGCTTTAGAATGGTTACATACAAAAGCATACAAAAACATCAAGCAACTCAACGAGTAAACCGCTGAGGTTTATTCAACAAAGTTGGCATTTTTGCTCTTAAAATCGGATAGTTTCGCCAAATATCGCTACACTTTTATCTGTTTGTGCACCAAGGTGTCATGCCGCTAGTTGATTGGAGTGATAAAATGAATAAACCGCTTTGGCTACTGCTAGGTGTAAGCCTAATCGCTTGGCCTACTTTTGCCGCCCAGTATGTATTTAAAAATGTGCAAGTATTTGATGGACGACAAGCAACACTCAGCGCAGCAAAAAATGTCTATGTGCAAGATAACCTGATCAGTAAAATCGAAGATTACCAAGCTCTTAACATCACTGACTCCAATACTATAGTGATTGATGGGCAAGGCAAAACCTTAATGCCGGGATTGATTGATGCTCATACTCATTTAATGCTCGCCGCCCTGCCTCAACAAACCTTAATGCTTGCTGATCAAGGTTTTATTAATATTGTTGCCGCTAAAACCGCTGCCGATATGCTGCAACGGGGTTATACCAGTGTGCGCGATTTGGGTGGGCCAGTATTCGGCTTAAAAATGGCGATCGATAAGCAGATCACCACCGGGCCTCGCATTTGGCCATCTGGGGCTTTTATTTCCCAAACCGGCGGACACGGTGATTTTCGACTCCCTAATGAACTGATCAGCGCAGATAGTAAAAAACACACCATCTCTGTTAGGACAGGCACTTCAGCGATTGCTGATAGTCCGGACGAAGTTCGCCAGCATGTACGAGAGCAGTTAGCCCTCGGGGCATCGCAAATTAAACTGATGGCAGGTGGTGGCGTCTCATCATTTTACGATCCACTGGATGTGACTCAATACAGTGTTGCAGAAATCCGCGCGGCAACAGAAGCGGCAGAAAATTGGGGCACCTATGTGGCAGTGCATGCTTATACCCCTCGCTCGATTAATCAAGCCATTGATGGTGGAGTTAAATCCATTGAGCATGGTCAGCTGGTGGATGAAAAAACCGTAAAACGGATGGCAAAAGAAGGCATTTGGTGGAGCTTGCAGCCATTTACCTCCGATCGAAAATCGGCATTTGCCGACGGTTCACCACAACGTATTAAGCAAAAGATGGTCGAACAGGGTACCGATCGTGCTTACCGTTTGGCGAAAAAGCATCAGGTAAATGTCGCCTGGGGAACCGACATTTTGTTCAGTGCGGAAAAACTCAAAGGGCAAACGCAACTTTTGAGTATTATGACTCGCTGGTACACCCCTGCTGAAGTACTGAAAATGGCTACCTACGACAATGCGCAGCTACTGATGCTCTCAGGAGAGCGTGCGCCTTATCAAGGTAAGTTAGGGGTTATCGAGACCGGAGCTTTGGCCGATCTGCTGATCGTCAATGGCAATCCGCTACAAGATTTAACGATTTTAGAAAACACCGAAAATCTGCAAGTCATTATGAAAAACGGGATGCTATATAAAAATACTCTCCACTAAGAGAGACTGGCTTGCAGCGCTGGACGCAGAAACCCACGATGCACTGCCAGTAACTGACTGGCCTGCTTCGCATCCAGATCGGCAAGAATCATCAAAATAGCGGTCTTGCAGTGACGCTGGCAGGCATGTAAAGCCTTGTCTGCCTCTTCCTCATTACAACCAGTTGCGGCAATGACAATCTGCGTTTGCCGCTTAATCAACTTAGCATTGGTTGCTTCTACATCGACCATTAAGTTGCCAAACACCTTACCACAACGAATCATAGCACCACTAGTTAGCATATTTAAAATCAGCTTTTGTGCCGTACCCGCTTTCATTCTCGATGAGCCAGTCACCACTTCAGGCCCCACAATGGGCGTAATCGCAATATCGGCTATCTGCTCCATCGAACTGTTAGGATTACAAGCAATGGCAACAACGCTCGCTCCGACGGTTTTGGCGTATCTCATTCCTCCAAGGACATACGGCGTCCGTCCACTGGCTGCAATCCCGACCACGACATCTGTACTGGTCAGGTTCAACGCCTGTAAATCAGTTTGCCCTAACGAAGCATTATCTTCCGCATTTTCGACTGCTTTTAAAATTGCGGGATGCCCGCCCGCGATTAGCCCAACAACTAAATCCGGTGACGAGCCATAAGTAGGGGGACATTCGCTAGCATCTAAAATGCCCAGTCGTCCTGAGGTGCCAGCTCCGATATAAATGAGCCTTCCTCCCGACTGAAAAGCAGTACTAATCGCATCAACCGCGAGCGCTACTTCAGGTAAGGTTTTTTCTACGGCAAGTGCTACTTTTTGATCTTCTTGGTTAATAATGCGTAACATATCCAAAGTAGATAAGGTATCAATTGTCGCGCTAGCAGGATTACGACTTTCGGTAATCCATTGGGTTAAATTCATCTTCATTAAAGACTCACCACTAAAATAGAATCGACGCTCTATGAGGCACTGACCGTTAAATACCCCGCGCAAATAACTGAGCGAGAAAGATTAATTCCTCTTCACTCTCTTGGGCTGATAGTGCCTCAATCCAAATACTGCCGCTGTAATGCTCGGCCCGCAACAATAACGGACAACCCTCGAAATCAATCAACCAGCTATGCAGATCGGCATCCAGCTGTTTTTCGATCACCGTGGCTGAAAGTAACCGAACTAGACGCTCAGCCAACTCAGGAAACGTATCAATATCCCAAGTTGGAGTACGTAAAATAATGCAGCCTTGTCCGGCTAAATACTCACCTAAGACAAATTCAGCCATATCCGGTTAAATGCTCCTGAATAACATCCAAAAACGGATCTGCGTATTTCTCTAATTTTCGCTGCCCCACACCGCTCACCGCCAGCATTTCGCCATAGGAGGTGGGTAAGATGTCTGCCATATCAATCAAGGTCGCATCGCTAAAGACAACATAAGGAGGCAAGCCTTCTTCATCGGCCAGCGATTTACGTAACTTACGCAATTTCGCAAACAATTTTTTGTCGTAGTTCTTGCTCGATAATTTATCGGCTTTTACCGTCCGAGCCGCCGTATCTAAACGAGGTACCGCCAGCTCTATCGCTTTATCACCACGTAAGATAGGACGTGCTTCTTCCGTGAGTTGTAAGGTCGAGTTACGGGTAATGTTTTGATGCAGTAGCCCTTTATGAATCAGTTGACGAAAGATACTCACCCAGTAATCATGGCTATGATCGCGACCCAAGCCATAGGTGGAGAGCTTGTCATGACCGTTTTCGCGAATACGGATATTTTGCATCCCACGCAGCACTTCAACCACATAACCAATCCCAAAACTTTGATTAACCCGATAAACACAAGAGAGCGCTTTGCGCGCTTGTTCGGTTGCATCAAAATGCTTAGGTGGGTCAAGACAAATATCACAATTACCACACGGCTTATCACGGTATTCGCCAAAATAGTTGAGCAGCACTTGGCGACGACACGTTTGCGCCTCGGCAAAATGGCTCATGGCGGTCAGTTTATGGCTTTCGACTTGTTTTTGCGGCCCCTCTTCTTTTTCATCCAGCATGCGTCGTAACCAAACGATATCAGCAGGATCGTAGAGCATCATGGCTTCAGCAGGCAAGCCATCACGACCCGCTCGACCAGTTTCCTGATAGTAAGATTCAATATTGCGCGGAATATCAAAGTGCACCACAAAACGAACGTTGGGCTTGTTTATACCCATCCCAAAGGCAACAGTTGCAACGACGATCTGAATATCATCACGTTGGAATGCTTCTTGAACATAGGCGCGCTCATCGGCATCCATTCCAGCATGATAACTGGCGGCGCGAATTCGGTTATTGCACAACTTCTCTGTTAACATTTCCACTTTTTTTCGGCTGCCACAGTAAATAATTCCGCATAACCCTTTTTGGGTTTCTAAATAGCGAATCACCTGCGACACCGGCTTATGTTTTTCAACCAATGAATAACGGATATTCGGGCGATCAAAACTGCCTAGATAAATATGTGGCTGATTAAGCTGCAGTCGGTGCAGGATATCACCACGTGTCGCATCATCTGCAGTGGCCGTCAAAGCCATAAACGGAATATGAGGGAACTGCTGTTTAAGCTGACCTAATGCGGCGTATTCTGGCCGGAAATCGTGCCCCCATTGTGAGATACAATGAGCTTCGTCCACGGCAATCATCGCGATCGGCAAGTGATTTAATCGTTCAATAAAGTCGGAGGTGAGAACCCGTTCCGGTGACACATACAACAGTTTAATGTGCCCCGCATGCATACGTTGATAAATACTTTGTAGCGCTTCTCGGCTCTGGGTTGAATTGACACATTCAGCCGCTACCCCGTTTGCTTTCAGTTGGTCAACCTGATCTTTCATCAGCGAAATCAGCGGAGAAATCACCACCGTAACGCCGTCGCGGATCAGGGCTGGAATTTGATAACAGAGCGATTTGCCACCACCCGTTGGCATGATCACTAAACTATCTTGCCCTGCCATTGCCGCCTCAATCACCTCTTGCTGACCCACCCGAAAGCTTGGGTAGCCGAAGACCTCTCGTAACACATCCTGCGGGTTAGAGGCGAAAGCGGATTGTTCAGCGAGTAAAGTGGCGGTCATGCTTGCTCTTTTTAATGAGTGGGAAGACTGATAGTTCAGCATCAGAATAGATCTGCCATTGTAGTGCCCTTTGGCGGTGAATAAAACCGCAAAATGTTCGAGGAATCTGATTTACACGCTATACTGGCGACCTATTCGCAATATTCATGGTTGCGTACTCAGCGAGATGTAAAGCATGACACAAGAACAACAAAAAGAAGCCAAGAAAGGCATTTTATTCGCACTCAGTGCCTATACCATATGGGGTATTGCCCCGATTTATTTCAAACAGCTTAATCAAGTATCACCACTTGAAATCCTTAGCCACCGTATCATCTGGTCCTTCTTTTTATTGGCGGCATTGTTACATTTTAGTCGCCAATGGAAAGCCGTAGTCGATGTTTTCCAGTCAAAAAATAAGCTGTTCTATTTGCTATTGACCTCACTGCTGATAGGGGGAAACTGGTTAATTTTTATCTGGGCGATTAACTCTAACCATATGCTGGACGCCAGTTTAGGGTATTACATTAATCCACTTTTAAACGTTTTTCTCGGGATGCTGTTTCTAGGGGAGCGGCTACGCAAACTGCAATGGTTTGCCGTGTTGTTAGCCGCGATTGGCGTCGGTATTCAATTAATCTTATTTGGCTCTATTCCTCTGGTAGCGTTAGCGCTTGCGGTAACGTTTGGTCTTTATGGCTTACTACGCAAAAAAGTGGCCGTGGGGGCGCAAAGCGGTTTATTTATTGAAACCTTAGTCCTGCTGCCTATCGCCACTTTATATCTATTTTTTTTGGCAGACTCGCCCACCAGTTCACTGACCGAGAATAATTGGCATTTAAATCTATTACTCGTCAGTGCGGGGCTCATAACGACCCTTCCTTTACTCTGCTTTACCAGTGCTGCCACTCGGCTGAAACTCTCCACACTCGGTTTTTTCCAATACATTGGACCCAGTTTTATGTTTTTATTAGCCGTAATGGTGTATGGCGAAGCCTTTTCGAGTGATAAAGCAGTAACCTTTTTATTTATTTGGGGGGCATTGCTGGTGTTTACCTTTGATGCTGCCGTCTATAACCGCAGACGCCATTAGATGATCATTTTTTATCAGACTTAACTATGAACGAAATCAGCCTACTCTTTACGCTTGCTAGCGTCCATTTCATCGCCTTAATGAGCCCTGGGCCGGATGTGGCATTAGTGATCCAAAACGCAACACGGTACGGACGCAAAACTGGTCTATTTATCGCACTTGGACTGTCATGTGGTATTTTTCTTCATTCACTCCTGAGCTTGACAGGCGTCAGTTACTTAGTTCATCAGCACCCCGTTTTGTTTGCGATTTTACAGCTTGCAGGAGGGTGTTATTTACTTTATCTCGGCTTTCATGCCTTACGATATACCTTACAACATGGGCAAGCTACAACCGAACAAGCCCATCCCGCTTTATTGCTGAGTAACAAACGTCAGGCATTTTCTCGTGGGTTGATTACCAATATTTTAAACCCCAAGGCCCTGATTTTTTTTATTAGCTTAATGTCGACCTTAGTACCCGCCGACATGTCCCTGCAAGGCAAGAGCTTAGCGCTGGTCATTCTATGGGGACTCTCATTGCTGTGGTTTGCCTCACTCGCTTGGATGCTTTCCACCGAAAGGTTGCAACGTCGATTACAACAAACGAGCCGTTATATCGATGCGCTCTGTGGCGTTATTTTTAGCATCATTGGCTTGATTATTCTGTACCAAGCACTCGTTAGCGTAACCGCATAGCATTTAAGACTAAAAAATGATCTTGTATCAGCAGTAAATCACCTTGGTTCGCTGTAAGAGATCTCGCACAAACAGGTAAGTAAATCACGCTTTCCATACTGATAAAAACCGAAAGAAAAAACATAACATGTTGATTTAAAATAACATAAAAGTAAAAGATACCGCAGATAGATAAACATATCCTTTTTCAGCTCTTGTATGGTTCAAACAAATACGCGATATTGGATGTGTCGGAAGGATGCTGACAGGGAAAAGGAATCACTAAGGATAGTACTCTTCAGGATGAAGGATCGGTTGTTGAGGACAAACAATCGGCAAGGAAAGCGAAAGGACATTGAACGGACTCAATCGTTACTAGGACGGTAACGACAATGGAATGGCAATGGACACCTCAGGATGAGGCATGGACGAAACATCAGGATGATGTCAAGGACACTGCTCAAGGAACAAGTAATGTGCGCTGACAGGATGGTTAGCAGATCAGGATGATCGAGGACACCGCTAGGAAGGCGATGAACGGATTACGCTGAAGGAATAGCACACTATCAAGGAATCGATGCAGGGAGCACTTATTTAGTAGCTGGATTGCTGCGAGTAAGACCATAACCCCGCAGGGCTTTGCCCGCGGGGTTTTCTTTTATTCGTTATCCCACGTTTCTGTCGGTTATCAACCTTTTACTCTCAAGCTAAAACTTGATCGTTCAGCATCAGCGATACCCAGGAACCTCACCGCACTATTGCTGAAAGCGACTACACTTTTTCTAATTTGGCATAAGCGGTCACTAACCACTTGATCCCTTCGCCATTAAATGCGACTTGAACTCGGCTTTGTGGGCCGCTGCCTTCGAAGTTGATAATGGTACCGTCACCAAATTTGGGATGCCGGACTCGTGCGCCAAGGCTAAACCCGGTTTCGTTAAAATTGTCTTTTACTGCGGTAGCACTAAAGCGTCCACTGCTTGCCGGACGACTCACCTGCGCTTTCATTCGCACTTCATCCAAACATTGCTCAGGCAATTCTCGGATAAAGCGCGACGGTTTATGGTATTTATCTTGGCCGTATAAACGGCGAATTTCCGCATAGGTAATGTAGAGCTTTTGCATTGCACGGGTCATGCCTACGTAGCACAATCGGCGCTCTTCTTCTAAACGCCCCGCTTCTTCAACCGACATCTGGTTCGGGAACATGCCCTCTTCAACCCCCACCATAAAGACCAGTGGGAATTCTAACCCTTTCGCACTGTGCAAGGTCATCAGTTGCACCGCATCATCAAACTCATCCGCTTGCCCTTCCCCAGCCTCTAATGCTGCATGAGTTAAGAAAGCGGTAAGTAGGCTCATCTCTTCCGCTTCTTCCGGTTTTTCAAACTGACGGGTGGCGGTGACGAGCTCTTCTAAGTTTTCAATTCTGGCTTTGGATTTTTCACCTTTTTCTTGCTCATACATGGCATACAAACCGGAGGTTTTGATCACATGATCGGTTTGCACATGGAGCGGCATTTCTGCACTGTCATCTTCTAGTGCATTAATCAGCTCAACAAAGCGGCCCAAAGCTCCCGCAGCCCGCCCCGTCAGTACTTGCTCATTGAGTAGAGCAAGCGAGGCTTCCCATAAGGTGCAGCCCCGATCCCGCGCAGCAAAGCGCACCGTTTCTAAGGTTTTATCACCTAAACCACGGGTGGGGGTATTGATCACTCGCTCAAAGGCCGAATCATCATTTCGGTTGGCCATTAAGCGTAAATAACTGAGAGCATCTTTGATCTCTTGCCGTTCGAAGAAGCGCATTCCACCATAAATACGATAAGGTAATCCTGCTTGCAGCAACGCTTCTTCCAACACCCGTGATTGGGCGTTATTGCGGTAAAGCATTGCACAGTCATTCAATGCCCCGCCTTTATCCTGCCACTCTTTAATTTTACTCACCACAAACCGCGCTTCATCCAAGTCGTTATACGCGGAGTAGACAGAAATCGGTTCACCTTCACTGCCATCGGTCCATAACTCTTTGCCCATACGTTCGGTGTTATTGGCGATTAATGCGTTGGACGCTTGCAAAATGGTTTTGGTGGAGCGGTAATTTTGCTCAAGGCGAATGGTATTCACACTCGGAAATTCCAGCGTGAATTTTTCGATATTCTCAATTTTTGCTCCACGCCAACCATAAATGGATTGATCATCATCTCCAACGATCATGACGTGGCAATCCGGGCCCGCCATCATTCGTAGCCATGCATACTGAATGTTGTTGGTGTCTTGAAACTCATCGACCAGTATATGCTTAAAACGCGCTTGGTAATGCTCGCGAATATGCTGTTTATCACGCAGCAGTTCATGCGCTCTGAGTAATATTTCCGCAAAATCAATCAACCCCGCCCGATCACACGCATCTTGGTAGGCGGTATAGAGCTGTAAATAGGTTTGGGTAACGGGATCTCGATAAGCATCAATATGGCGAGGGCGCAGCCCTTCATCTTTTTTACCGTTAATCCACCAGCACACTTGCTTGGCAGGCCACTGCTTTTCATCCAGATTTTGCGCTTTAATCAAGCGGCGCAACAAACGCTGTTGATCTTCTGAATCGAGGATTTGAAAATCTTCCGGTAGCTTAGCATCCAGGTAATGAGCGCGGAGAATACGGTGACAAATGCCATGAAAGGTGCCCGTCCACATGCCCGACGCACTGCCCATCATCAGCGCTTCGATGCGCCCGCGCATTTCTGCCGCCGCTTTATTGGTAAAGGTCACCGACATAATCGAAAAGGGAGAGGCACGCTCCACCGAGATTAACCAAGCGATACGATGCACCAGTACCCGAGTTTTACCACTCCCCGCCCCCGCGAGAATAAGCAGATTTTCAAGTGGCGCGGCAACCGCTTCACGCTGTTTATCATTGAGACCGTCGAGTAAAAGAGAAGGATCCATCATGGCTAGGCTACTGGTTATTTATACATATTTTGCACGATTATACTCTTAAACGAAGGGATAACCAAATGACAAGAAAGGGGAGCGCTATGGCTCCCCTTGTAAGGTTTTTCCGCGTGAATTATGCGACAATTCCGGCGTGACGCAACATGGCATCAATTTGTGGTTCACGGCCACGGAAGCGTTTAAACAGTTCCATCGGCTCCTCACTGCCACCCATCTCTAGGATGTGATTTAAAAAGCTCTGCCCGGTTTCCGCATTAAAAATACCCTCTTCTTCAAAACGAGAGAAAGCATCCGCCGATAACACTTCTGCCCATAAATAGCTATAATATCCTGCGCTATAACCACCGGCAAAAATATGGCTAAAGCTGTGGGAGAATCGGTTCCACTCTAGGCTCGGCAATACGGAAACTTTCTTTTTCACTTCCGCTAATGTTTCCAGCACTTTCGGGCCGATTTCAGGATCATACGTGGTATGCAGGGTGAAATCGAACAAGCCGAATTCTAACTGACGCAAAATAAACATCGCAGATTGGAAGTTTTTCGCGGCTAACATTTTATCCAGCATCGCTTTAGGTAACGGCTCTCCGGTTTGGTAATGGCCCGAGATAAAGGCTAGCGCCTCTTCTTCCCAACACCAATTTTCTAGAAACTGGCTAGGCAGCTCGACGGCATCCCACGGTACACCATTAATGCCTGACACCGCGCCCACATCGACTTGCGTTAACATATGGTGAATACCATGTCCAAATTCGTGGAATAGTGTCACCACTTCATCATGGGTAAACAGGGCCGGTTTATCCCCGACTGGCCGGTTAAAGTTACAGGTGAGATAAGCCACCGGTGTTTGCAGTTCACCACTGAGGGTGATACGACGGCCACGACAATCATCCATCCATGCGCCGCCACGTTTATGCTCACGAGCGTATAAGTCGAGATAAAAACTGCCCCGCAAGCGATCTTGACCATCAAAAATATCAAAAAAGCGCACCGATGGATGCCAAGTATCCACCCCTTCACGCTCTTGCACACGCATACCAAATACGCGCTGCAACACTTCAAATAGGCCGCTGACCACTTTAGCTTCTGGGAAATAAGGGCGCAGCTCTTCATCAGAAATATCAAATAGATGCTGTTTTTGTTTCTCGCTGTAATAAGCAATGTCCCACAGCTCAAGCTCAGTTACGCCATACTCTTGCTCAGCAAACTGACGCAGTTCTTCCACTTCGCGCTCTCCTTGCGGCTTAGCTTTGCTCGCTAAGTCATTGAGAAAACTGAGGACTTGATCCGGCGTTTCTGCCATTTTGGTGGCCAGAGATTTTTCGCTGTAAGTGCTAAAGCCAAGCATTTTTGCAATTTCATAACGCAGCTTGAGCTTCTCAGCGATGATTTCACTGTTGTCCCATTTCCCTGCGTTCGGGCCGCGGTCAGAAGCACGAGTCACATACGCTTGATACAACTCTTTGCGTAATGCTTGGTTATCACAATACGTCATGACCGGGAGATAAGATGGCATATCCAAAGTTAACAGATATCCCTCAAGCCCTTTGGCCTCTGCCGCCGCTTGCGCCGCCGCTAATGCCGATTCAGGCATACCGGCCAACAGCTCAGCATCAGTAATATGTTTCGTCCAGCCCATGGTCGCATCCAACACATTATTGGAAAACTTGGAACTAAGTTCCGACATTCGCTTGCTAATTTCACCATAACGTTTTTGCTCGGCAGCAGGCAGACCAATACCGGATAACTCAAAATCACGCAGTCCATCGGTAATGGTTTTTTGTTGCGCTCGGCTCAACTGGCTGAACTCAGGGCTGGCTTTAATCGCTTTATAAGCGTCGAATAGGCCTTTGTGTTGCCCAACCCATGTGCCATATTCTGACAGCAGTGGTAGACAACTTTCATACGCGTCGCGCAATTCGTCACTATTTAGCACCGAATTCATGTGGCTAATCGGCGACCAAAGACGACTTAAACGATCATCCACTTCTTCAATCGGAGCGATCACACTCTCCCAAGTGGGTTGACGATTATCTTGCAACACCTGTTCGATTTGAGTGCGGCAATCTTCAATCGCTTTCTCAACCGCTGGCTTTACATGCTCGGGCTTAATGGCAGAAAACGGGGGTAAATCCGTAAAGGTGAGAAGTGGATTAGACATAAAACATTCCTTTTGAGTGACTAAGGTCTGTTGACCCTAGATATTTTGCAGCGATGAAATAGTAAATATAGGTAGGTTCAGCAAATTTCAATAGTGGCGTATAATCAGTCAACATTTTTGATTCACAACCGACGCTCAATTTGAGTGTTTTGAGGGTTTATTTTGCTAAGTTATCGTCACAGCTTTCATGCTGGCAACCATGCCGATGTATTAAAACATATTGTGCAAAGCCTTATCCTCAATGCCTTGCAGCAAAAAGACAAGCCTTTTGTCTACCATGATACCCACTCTGGAGTTGGCCGTTATGACCTAACCCACGAATGGTCAGAAAAAACCGGTGAATATAAACAAGGCATTGCGCGCATTTGGCAACAAAATGTAACGCCTTATGCCATTGAAAGTTACTTGGACGCCATCAGAGCGCTTAATAATGGCGATACACTACGCTATTACCCAGGTTCACCGCGTGTGGCACGTGCTCACTTGCGCCCACAAGACCGCATGGTATTGACGGAACTACACCCAAGTGACTATCCATTGCTTGAACAAGAGTTTCAGCGTGATCGCCAAGTTTCTATTTATAAAGAAGATGGTTTCGCCCGCTTAAAAGCCAGTTTACCCCCTAAAGAACGCCGCGGTTTAGTGCTGATCGATCCCCCATATGAACTGGCTAAAGAGTATCGTGATGTGGTGCGAGCCATCGCGCAAAGCCATAAACGTTGGTCAACGGGTATTTATGCGATTTGGTATCCGGTGGTTAATCGTTGTGATATTGATGACATATTAGAGGGCTTAGCCAACCTTGGTATTCGTAAGATTTTGCAAATTGAACTGGGTGTCGCTCCAGATAACAATGAACGTGGTATGACCGCTTCCGGAATGATAGTAATTAACCCGCCATGGAAATTGGAAAGTGAAATGCAAGAAATACTACCGTTTCTAAAACAGGCCATCGCACCGGTAACGGGACATTTTAAAGTGGAGTGGGTTGTTCCAGAATAAACTGACCCAATCTATTCAAGTAGCACTCAAAAAGAATAATGGAGAAAGTAATGACCACACATTTTGATTATATCTGTATTGGTGGCGGTAGTGGCGGTATCGCTTCGGCGAACCGCGCGGCCATGTATGGCGCTAAAGTCGCATTGATTGAAGCTAAAGATCTCGGCGGCACTTGTGTTAACGTCGGTTGTGTACCGAAAAAAGTGATGTGGCATGGCGCTCAAATTGCCGAAGCACTCCATCTTTACGCCAAAGATTACGGCTTTGATGTGAACGTAAAAGGCTTAGACTGGTCGACACTGATCAAAAACCGTCAAGCGTACATTGGCCGTATTCATCAATCCTATGACCGCGTATTAGGTAACAACAAAATAAACGTGATTCGTGGTTTTGCTCGTTTCGTTGATGAAAAAACCGTTGAAGTGAATGGCAAACAGTACACGGCCGATCATATTTTAATCGCTGTGGGTGGTCGCCCGAGCATTCCAACCATTCCCGGTGCCGAATACGGTATCGACTCAAACGGTTTCTTTGAATTAACCGAGCAACCTAAGCGTGTGGCCGTCGTCGGTGCTGGCTATATTGCGGTCGAGATCGCTGGCGTTCTACATGCGTTGGGAACCGAAACCCACCTTTTTGTACGAAAAGAGTCCCCGCTGCGCAGCTTTGACCCGATGTTGATCGACACCTTAACCGAAGTGATGAAAAACGAAGGCCCAACCCTGCATACGCATTCCATACCGAAAGAAGTGGTCAAAGAAGCCGATGGTAGCCTTACGCTGCACTTAGAAAATGGCGATAGCCAAAATGTCGATACCCTGATTTGGGCGATTGGTCGCCACCCCGCAACCGATCAAATTAACCTAGCCGCAACCGGTGTTGAAACCACAGAACAAGGTTATATCAAGGTCGATCAATACCAAAACACTAATGTGCCAGGCATTTACTGCGTGGGCGATATTATGCAAGGCGGTATAGAACTCACCCCCGTGGCGGTCAAAGCGGGACGCCAACTCTCTGAACGCCTATTTAACAACAAGCCCGAAGCGAAAATGGATTACGATTTAGTCCCGACAGTGGTGTTTAGCCACCCGCCGATTGGCACCATCGGCTTAAGTGAACCCGATGCCATGGCTAAATATGGCGAAGAACAGGTCAAAGTGTATACCTCTAGCTTTACGGCCATGTACACCGCCGTCACGTCACATCGCCAGCCTTGTAAAATGAAACTGGTGTGCGCAGGCCCAGAAGAAACCGTGGTAGGCTTACACGGCATTGGTTATACCGTCGACGAAATGATCCAAGGGTTTGCCGTGGCCATAAAAATGGGCGCAACCAAAGCTGATTTCGATTCTGTTGTCGCCATTCATCCAACCGGCAGTGAGGAATTTGTGACTATGCGAGGGTAATCAATAACTTATCCTTATAATAGCGAGCCACTTAACTGGCCCGCTATTTTTCTGTGTCTAACCCAATAAAACGACAGCGGTGTTAGCCATATTCAGTATCGAATTGATTGCGCTATCATTCCTCAAAATGCCTTAGCGCATCTCATGACCCAAAAATAAAACACAAAGTGCATACGACTTCATCAATCACTCAGTATTTTTATCACTATCTTGACCTTCCTGAAAGAGAACAAGATCAATGGATTAAGCAACTAAAAATAAATGATGAACCAGGCTATCAAGCCCTGCGTGCATTAGTGGCGTCATCAAACCAACAAGATTTCTCCTTAAGCCAAGTCTTAGCAACACATGCAGTAACGTGGCATCAAGCCACTCCAAATTATACTGGCCAGCAAATTGATAAATACCAATTAACGCAAGAAATTGGCCGAGGAGGAATGGGAGTTGTGTATGCCGCTCACCGTGCAGATAACACGTTTGAGCAACAGTTAGCGATCAAATTTATCCAACCAGAAATGAGCCAGTTATTAGGCCATCGAGCACTGTTTGCCGAAGCACAGTTACTCGCTAAACTGGATCACCCGGCGATAGCTAAAGTTTTTGACGGGGGCGTATACAATGACCAAGTGTATATTGTGATGGAACGGATTGATGGTCTGCCTCTAGATCAACACCTTCAACAACATCATTTAAGCCTACAACAACGCCTAAAGCTGTTTAACGATCTCTGCCGTGCCGTGGAACATGCTCATCATCATCAAATTTTACATGCAGACCTTAAACCCGAAAATATTTTAGTCACTCGCCACCATCAAGTTAAACTGATCGACTTTAACTTGACTCAAAAATTACAACATAGCCACAAGAAGGATGAAAACTTCACCTTCAAAGCATTGAGTGTCGAGTATGCAAGCCCAGAACAAAAACGGGGCGATTATTTAACTCAACAAAGTGATCTCTATTCATTAGGAAAAGTATTAGCACACTTACTGACCGGACAAGCGATTGGTCAAGAACTGCCATTCGTCATTCATAAAGCCACGGCAGATGATATCTGTGCGCGATATTCTAACGTCGGAGAACTTAGACAAGATATTGAGGCGCTACTGACTCACCATCCCATTAAGCAAAAAGCCACTGAGCCATTCTATATTATGCGCTGCTTTGTCAAGCGTCGCCCTATGGTCAGTTTACTTAGCTTATCGTTAATGGTTATGGGACTCGTGTTTACTTATACTTTGCTGGAAAAAAATCGTCAGTTAGAGCAAGAGCAGCGCGTCACGGAACAGATGTTATTACAATTAACTCAACTAATGTATCATACTCAAAATGGTCAAGCTGAAACCTTAAGTGTACAAGGGATGTTAGACATCACTCGCCGACAGCTATTGACCAACCCCGAGATACCACATCATATCAAACAAAAATTATTGACGGCCTTAATGACCCCAACACCTGATAAACAAAAATTAACCTTAAATTGTCGCACCGTGAACTGTTCATCATGACGCATTATATGTTATCGCTTAATCATTCTGTATACATCGCTTTACTACTAGCGCTGACAGCATCGCTGCACAATCAGGCCTATGCCGGTCAAGCTAATGAATCCGCTTTACCTAATCTCTTCTCATCAACCGTCATTTATCAATCTCAGGGGGAGAAGCTGGTCAATACGATCATAAAAAAGCGCGATTGGCGTGGTAAATTATGCTTACAAGATCTTGATCGCCAAATTCATCCCGGTTACCAGCCTCCTATTGGGCGCATTATTTTTTCCATTCATGAGCACGGTATAACTCAATATCCGTCTCCCGGTGATTATTTTCAAAACTGCTCTCTAGACGTACGTCAGTCGATCAGCACACCATTTACCGAACCATTACAGCCTTTCGAAAATCACCAAGGGTTATTGGGTTGCGCTCTGACCGGCTGTACTGTTAATGATCTCAGCGGTTTTTATATTGAAAATCATGACGATGAGGGAGACTGGAAATATCGCACAATTGCACTGAGCTTTGATCCTGAAGCACAGCTTTTGATCGAAAAAATTCAAGGATTAGGTCGTAATGAACATGTTTCACACCTTAACCAAGAGCAAACGTTAGCCTTTACTTATCCATTAGATAAGGGCGATAAAATCGATTTCTCTGGCATTTGGCGACAAACCCTTTACCAAGCACAAACGATGCAATACCGTTGCTTGTTGATCACACCGCAAGCCATCCGGCTCGGACCAACTGGTCAACATGAGTGCCCTACACAAGAAACGCTTTATCGTATAGATATTTCAGACCAGTTTCGCGCGATGTGGTGGCGTGATAACCCAGAACCTTATGCGCAACTAGCCCAACTCAATACCACGGTGACCTGGTATGACCCAGACTTAGGTCGCCAGTGGGTTAGTTGGGAGTATCAACCGGCTGGAAAAAATTGGGATCTCGGTGTGCTTTACCGCTTTCAACAACAAAAGTTTTTGGATGATGCTGGGATGGAAAAATTGCGCCTCTTACACGCGAGTGAATTCGTTAAACAACATGATGGTCAGCTAAAATCATGAATTCTTTCACACACATTTTATGCCGTTGGCAACAAGGTGATAAAGAGGCAGAAGCACAACTTTATCAGTTAGCTTATCAGCAACTGCGCCAAATCGCCGCACAAGAACGCCGCAAAAATATAGCCAAATATGGTGATCATGCCATCCAAGAAGATCATCTACATAATACAACCGCACTGGTACACGATGCATATATCAAACTCGCACAAGCCAATTTACAAGATATTCAACATCAGCGTGAATTTTTATTGCTGGCAGCCAAAGTGATGCAACAAATATTGATTGATCACGCTCGCGCTGCACAAGCAAAAAAAAGGCAAGCAACCATGTCGTATTCCGTACCCCATCCACTTCATTTCGAACAACTGGTACTGCTGGACAAAACGCTGGATCACTTTACTATTCGCTACCCAAGACAATCGAACGCTTTAAAGTTGAAATATTTTATTGGAATGAAAACACTTGAAATCAGCCAGTTACTCGAATGTAGCGCTAGCTTAATTGAAAAAGATCTCAAGTTTGCTCACAGCTGGTTACAAATGCGGATGAGTGATCAATGAAGTATCGAGCCACGCTGATCGTGCTGGGGCTATTGATGTTGGTTGGTTGGCAATGGCCTCACGACACTCTCCAAGCTGATCCTCTTGCACTATCAAGGATGAATCAAACAAAGCACACAAAGCTCGCGGGTGAGTCGTGGAAACGCTTACCGAACCGTGATCGCAGTCACTCAACTAACCACACCCATCAGGACGTAGACTCTACTCTAGACGTAGACTCTACTCTAAATAAAACAAATCAACGCCTTCAGACCATCAATCAAGACTCGCTAGCGACAAGCGAAGAATGGCCTCTTTCGACCTTGTACGCAGCACCAGATACTGGCGCACCCCAAAGGCCGCCGCACTTAAAAACCCAAGCGAAAACCAATCATCCTCCTTATGTTGATCCACGGTACTATCAACAATTGCAGCAAGAGTTGGCGAGCTGGATCTTACAAGAAGGGACAATGGTAAACTATTCGATTGCTGTCGATGGACTATTTATTGATCCGGAAGGTGACTCCTTGAGCTATCGGGTAGAATTCAACAGCCAAGCGCTCAAACTCTTCTTTTCCAATCAACTGACGATATCTGGCTCACCAGACCGTCAAGAAAACCCGCTCATGCTCACTATCTTAGCGACAGACAACCGCGATGAATTAGACTCGGAAGAGCATCGCTGGGTCGCAGCTCACTTTCAGTTATCCGATGTCAAACCGCTTCCTGCCATAAGCGAACAACTACTCAACCAACCTCTATACCGAATTCATACCACACGAGTCATCGCGGGACAACGTTACCCTTTTTATGTCTTACAATGTGAAATTTTTGAACTCAAACAAGGCCACGTGTGGTATGCCGCGAGTTCGGATCGACAACGCTGCCCCCAACTCAATGAGATGAACATTGTGGCGACTTATCAGCAACAAGATGAGCAGATTCATTTACACTTTCCTAGCGATAAAACAGCAACTTGGCGGTTTCGCTACCGTTATTCATCCAACTATTATCCGGGGATGCAGCTTTACCAGGTGACCAGCAACGAAAATGGCCCCGAAGAAACTTATAGCTTATTTGATCAACGCATCGGAGCCGAAGCTCGTCTCAATGTGCATACGGGGCAATATCACTATCAAGGTCTAAATTTTGACTACTTAATGCTTAATGAACAACAGCAGTATTATCCAATCGGTCTGTTCAACTATATATACAACGTACGCAACGCACAGCCGAACTATTACCAACCGGCAGACTCAGACCTTAATGTTTTTCACCCGACCAAGAGTTTATTTTGTCGAGATGTTGAGCCCTATTGGGCTTACGCTAGCTTAATTGGCCCAACCCACTACAATGTGCCATTGATCAGCGAAAGTGGCGATCGGGCAGGAAACTATCCCCCGCTCTGTGGTGAGTATTTACGGAGCCAAACTCGCACCGCTCTCTATTTTGATCATGAGTTCACCGCACAAGATATTCCTTTGGACGGAAAAATTTATACCTATATTCTTTATCCTCGTCCTGAATACGCCCATTTGTTAGAGAAGTTTGCCATCAATCTGATTTATCACGCGCCCATCGATTGATGGTATCGATCGTTCTCAAGATGCACGTTATTCGTTTTCCTTATATCTAGCCTTTTCTCTTTAACCATGCCGCTCAAATTGCTTGCTCAAAAATGCTCAATATCAGTGAAGTAAAAAAATAAAATAAATTTTACGGATTTTCTGCGCTTTTTCGTTCCTTGATACTTATATCAAAAATCAGTAAAAACGAATTCATCTTCGTTCTCTTACTTACAAATTAGTAACAAGAGATTGATTTTTAAGTGTATTATTTGGAACCTAACTATAATGAATAAAATCAGTTTACTCGCATTGTCAGTCGCTATGGCGCTTACTGGATGTGGTGGCTCTGACAGCTCGGACAACACCAATCAACCACCCAGTGCCGCGGGAGTGTTAATCACCGCCCTTGATGGTCACTTTTATCAAGCGGTGATCTTTGACGATGCGGATAAAAACGGCAAATTCGATGATAATGAGTATGTATTTGGCTTAACTAACCAAAGTGGTCAATTGGAATTACCGGCTGACTATCAACTCAAAGGTCAGTTAGCCGTACAAACCTTGACCCCTGGTGGGGCGGTGCAGCGCCGTTTGGCTAACCTAAATGCGGCTTATGCCGGTAAATACACCATTGATATGGACCATCCCGCTCAAGCCATGGCCCATGAAGTGGTATTGCGCGCCCCTACCCTTGAGGCACAGCAGCAGGTGATTTCGCCAATCACCGATTTGATCGTGCTAGCAATGAAAAACGATCCGACCAGCGACCTCACTCAAGCGAAACAAACCGTTGCTAACACTTTAGGGCTGGATAACCAAGCTGAACTATTAAGCGACTTTACCAAAACAAATCCTAAGCTACATAAAAAAGCCCAGATCCTCACTGACTCGAAAGCCGCCAACCCAGCGAGCTATGAAAAAAATGCGGCGCAATTTGCCGAAAAATCCGCGCAACTCGTCGGTAACATGGACGACACAGAGATCAAGGATGTCAATCAACGTCCGGTGATTATTAATGATAATGAAAATGCCGAGAGTGGTTTCGCCCCTAAGGTAGTTACCAACCATAAACTACAGGTAAGTGAAAAGGTTAAGGGTAAACTTGAGGCCGATTTTGCCAATCTAAATCTCAAACAAGGCGACACCTTTGCTGACCAAGCGTTTTCTATCGCGAACTTATTTAGTGATAAAGACCAAACAACTGTTGAGGTTGAATTAGAGCCGAATTTAGTGGCTTCAGGACTGAGCGCGAAGATTATCAATCAGCAATTGGTTCTCAGCTCAAACGGTGAGATCAAGGCGCAAGATAATCTTTACCTGATCTTAGTCGCTACGGATAAGGACGATCAAGAGGCAGAGCGAGGTCAAGTGCGGGTACAACTGAACTTAAAAGTGACCACGCTAAATCAAGCCCCCGTTATTAACCCAACTGAAAAAGAGACATTACAGCAACAGATCGATGCTTGGTATCTGCAACAAGGGGAAGCGTTTGATCAATCGATTGATATCAGCGCGCTATTTAGCGATACCGATGGCCAAATCGTGAGCTATTGGGGCGGTGACGTACAGGTTGCAGGATTAACCATCGCTGATGTTGATAGCCCAATGATCACGCTCCGTGGCACCCCAAGCCAAGCCTCTCCAGCAGGTCAAACTTTTACAGTTAAGGTCAAAGATGACCAAGGGGCAGAAAGCTCGACAACCTTTATTCTACCAGAGGTAAAAGAAGGGATTGCCCCGCCATCACTCAAGCATCCTTTAGAAGCCACCACTTGGTATCGTCTTGAACACGGAGGCGGTACGGCAACAACTAAACTGCCTTATGAACGGATTTGGTGCGATACATTGCATTTTGAAAACGGTAAAATCTCGGGTAATTACCGCACCATGGACAACTTAACCCAGTGTGGCGCTCTCGACAATCGTTCTTGGTATAACGGCACCTATCAAGTTCAAGGCGAGCAATTGATTGCAACCTTCGGCAGCGGAGATCATAAAGAAAAAGTCACACTAACGATTACAGACGCTGATGATATCGCCCCAGGCGCAAAAACCTTAACTTGGTCATCTGACGAAGGAACCGAGCGTTACACATTGTTTCGTCGTCAGTCAGACGCTGAAGCGAGAATTCAAATCAAATCGAATGATGGCCCAGAAAAGCGCTTTTTTCCTATGATGTTACCGACACAACAAGAAGGCGTAGAAGCGTTAGGTAGGGTCTCTTTATCGTTACGGAAAAATACCAATCCTGACGATCAAAATGCGATGGATGCGAACTTAATTTTAGAGTTCCCAGACCAAGATTTCACTTGCCAGGATGCAGAAGAGTTTTATAAGTACTTTATCATTCACGGACCACAGCTAGTCACTGAAACCACCGATTATAATACAGGCGAAATTTATAAGTCTTACGGTGTTTATTCGGGTAACGAATGGGGTACCTCACTTGAGTGCTATCGAAAAACAGAAAATCACATTGTGCACGCAGCGATTGATTTCGACCTACCGGAATTAAGCAAAGGCGGCGTTTATAGCTTTATCGGCAAAGTAAAAGCCAACCAAGGTGAGTATATTGAAGCCATCAAATTCAATATGACCTGGACAGGAAAAGGCAATCACGAATAGGCATTAATCGCTCCTTCATTAAGCCCCGTCAACCGGGGCTTTTGCCATTGGTCATTGATTTCACACAAAGCACACTAAGCAGAGAGTGACCGTTCAAATTAGTCATTTTCCCACTGGTAAATAACCCTTTATTATTGGCTCCCCAATAGGGCAAATACATCGGCCATTGTTCTTTCTCCATCACTTTTGAACTCAGCAACTGTTGCCATTCGTCTTCAGTCACTAAGCGCATGCCTTGACTCTCACACATGATTTTTGAGCCGCTATAATTCAAGCGGTTCCAAGCCTGATTATGTTCCATATAAAACTGCACTTTCTCTGATGCGGTATAGGGAATCGCATAGGTTAGCCCATTGAATGATGTTTGATGACGAATCACAATGGCATTACTTTTGGGCTTGGTCGTTGATGCTTTTTTCAGTGGCTGTATTGCTGGCGATATTGGCTCTAGCGTAGCAGGCGGGTGAGATATTGGCTTGGGTTGGGTTTGAGTTATCGGACGTTGTGCTCCGTTTTTTTTGCTCACTTCACGCAGAAAGGCTTCTTGATAGCCAGCCAAGTGGCGCACTGCCGTCAGTTCTTTACGCACAGATGTATAATCATGATAAGGCCCGATTAAGCAACGAATACCGGTACTTTCAGGCTTCATCCATACGTCTGTCGATATTTTCTCATAGAGCACTTTCGCCTGCTCCACCGATAAGGGGGATGCTAATAAGCCACACTGAATCCAGAATTTGGAATCTTGACCTTTAGGTAAGGTATTCCCCCACAATCCTTGCCCAATTGGACATGATGAATCGAGAACCGGAAGTTGATCACTGGCCGCTTGGGTCGCATCACAGAGAAAATCCTGAGCAAATACGGTAAACGAGCCCAAAGAAACCGCGCAACAAGATAGGCTTAATAAAGTTCGATGGATGATTCTAGCTATCGTAACCACTCTTATATCCATAGTTATCCCTACTATAGTGACAGCATCAATGGCTTCAGGTGCAAAATACATGCAAAAAAAGAGCCGTAATTGCTTACGACTCTCAGTGTAGGTGGCTTATGGCGGTAAAATCAACCGACCAGCCTCACCCTTTATAAATTTTTGGATTAAAAACATCCCGTAACCAGTCACCGAGCAGGTTAATCACCAACACTAGGCTAATCAAAACCAGTCCCGGGAAGGCGGTAATCCACCAAGCACCAGAGAAAATATACTTAAAGCCGATACTGATGAGCGCCCCTAACGATGGCTGATCCACCGGTAAGCCCAAACCGAGGAAAGAAAGAGCCGCTTCCGACATGATCGCATTGGCAATTTGTACTGTTGAAATGACTAAGATTGGTGATAAACAGTTGGGCAAAATATGTCGAAACATAATCCGTAGCGACTTGAACCCCATCACTCGTGCCGCTTCGACATACTCTTTCTTCTTCTCTGCCAGTACCGATGCTCGAATCGTTCGAGCATACTGTGGCCATTCAGCAATACCAATGATCACCACCAACATGACAACTGCGTATTGGCTATAAAACTCACCACCAAAACTGGCTTTAAAGATAGCGGAAACAATGATTGCCACCATCATGGTGGAAAAAGAGAGCTGAATATCGGCAAAACGCATCAAGAAGCTATCAATTCGCCCACCGAAATAACCAGCCGATAATCCAATGACGATACCAAGAATGAGCTGAAGACCGACCGCTAAAAATCCAATCGTTAAAGAAAGGCGGGAGCCATACAAAATCGTCGATAAAATATCTCGCCCCTGCTCATCGGTTCCCAGTAGAAAACGCTCATCACTGCCCTCTAACCAAACAGGCGGCAATTCTGAGTCCATAATATCAATGGAGGCCAGATCGTAAGGGTTGGTTGGTGCTAATAAAGGCGCAGTTAATGCCATGGCGAGAAACAGCATAAAAAAGGCAAAACTGACCATCGCCACTTTATCGCGCAGAAAGTAGTATAAAAAATCCGATTGTTTAAAACGCTGCCAAACTGAAGGCGTACTTGTTGTCGAAGTCATGATTACGCCCCTTTTCCGGTTACATTAACGGTTGGGTTGATCAACCCATACAGCAAATCGACGATGGTATTGGTGACCACAAAAAGCAGCCCAACAAAAATGACATAAGCAGTAATCAATGGGGTATCAACCCGGTTGATCGCCTCTAAAAAGAGCAAACCGGTACCTGGCCATTGAAAAACAGTTTCCGTTAAAATGGTGTACGCCACCATTGTCCCTATCTGTACCCCACCGACGGTGAGCACTGGTAATAGCGTATTTCTTAACGCGTGTTGAAAATAAATTTTGTTCATCGCTAAGCCTTTGGCTTTAGCAAATTTGATGTATTCCGAACTCAATACTTCAAGCATTTCTGAGCGGACCAAACGAATAAAAAGTGGCAACATAATCGAGGCGAGAGCAATACTGGGTAACACTAAGTGACGCAAGCCATCGAGATTGAATAAACCCGATTCCCATCCGAATAAACGTGTCGTTTCACCTCGTCCGTAAGAAGGCAACCAGCCTAATTCAATCGAAAAGACATACATCAACATAATAGCGGTTAAAAATACCGGTATAGAAATACCGACACTGCTTCCGGCCATAATCAATTTTGAAAACAATCGCTTAGGATGAATAGCCGAGTAAACCCCAAGAGGAATAGAAAGGGCGATGATAATCAATGTCGCGGCAAACACCAGCTCTAATGTGGCCACCAACTTGTCTAAAATCACCTCAGCAGCAGGGCGCTTAAAAAAGTAGGACGTCCCTAAATCTCCTTGAACGGCTGCCCCTAAGAAACGAGTGTATTTCACTAAAAAGGGATCATTGAGCCCTAACTCATCACGCATCGCTTGTCGCTGGGCCTCTGAAACGGACTGCCCTACTAATTCACGTAGCGGATCGCCTAGGTTATCTTGAATTGCAAATGCCACCAAACTGATGACAAACATCACTATTACTGCCTGATATAGGCGTTTGACCAGAAAAGAAAACATTCCCTGCCCCTTAAACTATCCATGATGATGGTGCACAACTCGCACACCAAAACGCTTCAACCTTAATAACATACTTAATCCGGCTGAATAAAAATTAAGCTCGACAAGGTCAACGGTGTATTTTTTAATAAACGCATTACGATGCAGGAGAAAACAAGAGGTAACGAACGCTTCTATTACTTCTTGTTCTCCGATTTAATATCACTTTACTCGCATCAATGGGGTGATTATTTAACCACCAAATCACCAAAGTAAGGGAAATCCATACCATTAATGATCGGTGCTAGCTCTAAGTTTTTCTTCGCCGCCCAAGAAGGGTCTTGCCAATGAAGCGGGACAAAAGCAGCCTCATCATAAAGTATTTTCTCTACTTTTTTCAGCATCGCGTTACGTTTGGTTAAATCCGTTTCAACATTCGATGCCTCAACCAAAGAGTCAACGTCCGCATTAGAGTAATAACCACAGTTATATTGGCCTTTGCCCGTTTGCTCATCACGTGTCATGGTTAAAAACTCGGAGAAATTGGCTGAATCTTCCGTGTCAGGATGCCAACCAATCATCAACATATCTGCCGCACATTTATCAAATTCTGGCCAATATTGTGCTTTAGGCATGGTTTTTAAATCGACTTTGATGCCAATTCGAGCCAGCATGGCTGACGCGGCTTGAGCAATTTTATCGTCATTCACATAACGATTATTCGGGGCCATCATAGTCAGAGTAAAACCGTTCTCATACCCTGCTTCCTTCATCAATTGTTTGGCTTTTTTAAGATCAAAGCGTGGTTTGAGGCTCTCGTTATAACCGGCGTAACCGACAGGGCTTTGCTGCCCAGCAGCGGTCGCTGCACCACGCATTACTCGATCAACAATGCCTTGATTATTAATCGCATAAACAATCGCTTGACGCACGCGCACATCACGCAAGGCTTCATGGCTATTTTGGTTCAATTGAAAAGTGATAACTCGGGTACCGGGCATGGTATACAGCTCGATATTTTTAGCATCGCGAATACGCTGGTAATCATTCGGGGAAACAGGAGAAATCATATCAACCCCACCAGATAATAAAGCCGCAACTCGCGTAGCCGCCTCTTTAATTGGAACCAGTGTCAATTGATCAACATTACCTTTGCTGTCTTTATCCCAGTAATCAGCAAACCGAGTAAATTCGACACGAATTCCCTGCTCACGCTCTGTAACAATAAAGGGCCCGGTTCCTGATGCATGGGTTGAGGCAAATGAAGAACCATGTTTCACGATTTCGGCTTTATCTTTGCCATCGGCCGTTTTCCCTGTATAAAACTTGCTATCCATCGGGAAAATATAGGTCGCCACGTTTTCAATCAACGGATATACCCCGTTGGTTTTAATATCGATTGTGTAGTCATCGACCTTGGTGATCGATGCAAGCGGTTCAAAAATACCTTTAAAATCGGCTGACTCTTTTAAACGATTAAACGTCCATACTACATCATCGGCAGTAAACGGGTTACCCGAGTGAAATTTTACCCCTTGACGCAAAGTAAAGCGCATCGTTTCATCATCTAAACGCTGCCAAGATTGAGCCAAACGCGGCTCAAACTTCATCTCCTGCGTGAAACGAATTAACGGATCAAACACCATGTGTGACAGTTGCAGCGTTCCCCCGGAAAGCTGTTCATGAGGATCCATCGACACGGGATCTGAATTGTAGGCGACTTTAATTTGCGCCGCACTGAGTGAAAAACTCAATCCTGCCGCCATCAAGGCTAAGGTCAGCTTGCTTTTCAAGGTTATCATTGCATAACTCCTTATGCGGGAATTTATATCCCTAATGTTATTGTACTGGTATTGATATGTGCTTTTTCCACTGGATATGGAATGGAACGAAACCACCAACTAGGCTGTTTCTGCCTTTTCTCTTAACCCGGTAAACTCGGGCATCAAGGAAATCAATTGCTTGCTATATTCATGCTGCGGGCTATTAAATAACTGCTCGGTTGGAGCGACTTCCAATAGTGTCCCCATCTGCATCACTCCAACCCGATCACACATTTGTCGAATTACAGGCAAATCGTGACTGATAAACAACATGGTCAAATTCAGCTCTTGTTGTAAATCTTTCAGCAAGTTAAGGATCTGCGCTTGAACGGACACATCTAATGCTGAGGTCGGTTCATCACAAATCAATAATCGAGGGCGAGTGGCCAAAGCTCGGGCAATCGAAATGCGCTGCCGCTGTCCACCAGAAAATTCATGAGGATATTTCAGCCCCGCCATACGTCCGAGCCCGACATAATCCAATAAATCATTCACAATTTGTCGAGTCTGCGACTCATTGTCGGTCAATTTATGAAAGCGGATGGGCTCAGCAATAATATCTAATACCTTCATGCGCGGATTCATTGAAGTATAAGGGTTTTGAAACACCATCTGCATCTGACGACGCATAGGACGACGCTGCTTTTCTGACTTCAGTCCGGTTAGGTCAATCCCTTCAAAAGTCACCCGCCCTTCATTCGGTTGGTAAAGGCCAGCAATCACACGTGCTATGGTCGACTTACCTGAACCAGACTCGCCGACCAGCCCAAAGGTTTCCCCTTCATGAACCTGAAAACTGACATTATTGGATGCTTGGACATATTCACGGCGGCTTTCAAATAAAGAATCTTTGGTCACAAAGCGAAGGTTAACATGCTCGACGTTCAACAGTGGCCCGGTATAAGCACGCTGATCTTGATTTTGTCCTAACCAATGATGCTTAATATCTAACGGGGCCAACTCACTGGCTTCTTCGATATAACTAACGAGAGGAAAGCGATCTAATTTAGTGTCAGAGCGAGGCACCGCTGAAATCAAACTACGGGTATAAGGATGATCGGGATCGCCTAATACTTTCGCCGTTGGGCCAAACTCGACTAAATCACCACGATACATGACAGCAACCCGATCTGTCACATTAGACACCACCCCCATATCATGAGTCACCAGCATACAGCCAACATTATTCTTTTTACATAACTCACGAATCAGTGACAATATTTGGTCTTGAATAGAGACATCTAAAGCCGTGGTCGGCTCATCAGCAATAATTAAATCCGGCTCTCCGGCTAGCGCAATCGCAATCACCACACGCTGACGCATTCCGCCGGAAAACTGATGAGGGTATTGCTTTAAACGATTTTCTGGCTGAGGAATCCCCACTTGTTGCATGAGAGATAAAGCACGTTGATAAGCTTCTTGATGGCTAACCTTCATATTGGCATGAATGGTTTCCGTCAGCTGATGTTCAACTGTAAATAATGGGTTCAATGAGGTCATCGGATCTTGAAAGATAAATCCAATTTTTGAGCCGCGAACTTGCCGCATTTTTTCAGGGGACAAACCTGAGATTTTCTCACCATCTAACCATACATCCCCTCCAGCAATCGTACCGGGAGGGCTTAATAAATCAATGATTGCGTTGCCTACTGTAGACTTACCAGCACCAGATTCACCGACCACACCAACAATTTCACCACGCTCAATATTAAAACTTAATGACTTGACTGCCGCGTGGACACCGTGACGTGACGGATATTCAATACGTAGATTGCTAACTTCTAAAAGTGACATGTAAACCAGACCTCAACTGCTTTGGCACAATACTGCCCTGTCTGAGCCTCACACAACTACAAAGTGAACATTGTAATTGTGCAAAACCTAATAATGATTCCTTTCTACCAACACAGTACAATCTGCTGGCTATTTACAAGCTCATCAATGTGTCAAAAATCTCACATAAAAGCAACAATCAAAGGATAAAAACTCGATAAAATCCCCAAACAAAGCAGCTTAATCGAATAAATATGCATAAAACAAAGATATAATAATGGTCGATCAACTGATTAAAAATCCATCATAGTCGCTACAGAACCAAGTGCATCTGTATTTTGTATTCAATGAAAAAGCATTCAAAAAATAATTCACCGGAATATTATTTCAAATCCTGACCAGCTCCAGCATTAACAACAAAGAAACAACTCTCCACAAAAAAGGCATGAATGCCAATTAAAAAACCACCAAAATAGAAATAGACAGAGACAAGCACCAAAATAACAACAAAATAAAGCGTATTAGACGGAGTAAACACTAGGGTTAAATCGGAAAACAGCACGACTCAAGAAAAATACGTTATTTTTCTCTTTATCTATGCGCATTGCTGTGAGTACTTTGATTTTATGCATAATTTCAAAAATAAAAACTCTGATTGTAAAAAATTAGAACTCTCATTATTGTCAACGATCACCGAAAACTGATCCACTTTTAGCTTAAAAACGATCAATCAAAATTGATCCACCCTTTTACTCAGGTATTGCTCCTGAGCGTCGTTTATCTTT
>NZ_WXWH01000037.1:0-74155 GCF_009904905.1 Vibrio sp. V30_P3S12P165
CAGGGCGTCCGCATGAATGGTTAGAATTTAGCCGCCAACTTAAATCCAGCTAACAAGACTTGCTCCAAGAAGCCGGGGTTCATCATGCAACGCTTCTGCTTCATTGGCACACTAATTTTGGTTGGCTCAGCTCTTAGCATGTTAAGCGCCATGTGTCTTAACCCTGCCAAGTTTTCAGCTGCGTTTTCTCGGTAAATCTGACAAGCATCTTCCCGCATGCTCACATCTAAAATCCAATGCATTGACTCAATGCCCCAGTGGGCTCGAATAGCATTTCCAGCTTGCTCCGGAGTCAGGTCAGCTGAACTTATGTAGTAGCGGTACTCCAACACTGGTGCTTTGCCTTTTGCGGCTCGGTAATTTTCAACCATGACTATACTGCTTAGTCGGCTCCACGTAGAGAAGTCACCCTCCAACTCGCAGGCCTTGAGTACATGGCAAGTTCGTGCTTCAACACGGCCTTTCTGTTTCTCGATGTGATAGGTGTTTTTTTCAATCGGAGCACGACGGTGTGGGGCGAAGGCGGCCTGTACGGCTGCCGACAACTTGCCTTGGTTCCCCTTTACTGCCAACAAGTAATCACCGCCTTTGTTGGTAATTACCTTGGCAATTTTGATCTGGCAGGCCATCGCATCAATCGTCACGAGGGCTCCGCGCAAGTCGAGCATCTTAATCAATTCCGGAATTGCGGTGATTTCATTGCTCTTATTGTCAGTTTTGAGTTGGCCCAATACCAGTTGGTTGGCACTCGCGTAGGCGCTCACCATATGGATGGTGCTTTGTCTGTCATCTCTATCGTAGGAGCCGCGCAAAGTCTTGCCATCAATGGCAACCACCTCACCACACGTCAAGGTATGTACCGCATTCATCCAGCCCAGGAAACAGTCGCGAAACTCGGCAGGGTCAATACCTGCGATCAGACGAGCAAAGGTATCGTCAACAGGCACGCCGTTTTCAAACAGCCCCTGTTTAAGAAACCACTCATGGTGACCAAGAACATATTCACGAATGTCGGTCCAGCCTTGACCACCGGCTATCACGGCGCAGATTGAACCAAACAAAATATCAAACAGAGGGTAGTCAACTTTTGCGCTTTGCCGTTCGTCACGGATGATGCTGAAGTGCTCTTTGATGGTATTAATATTCATGGCAACACCTTAAAAAAGGAGCATAAGATCACAGCCCGCACGTCAGGTCAAACTTAACCTCGCATTGCGCAAAAAACGTTCATGATCTTGCCCTGTCAGAGGAGCTGGACACCATTGTCAATGCGGCATTTTTAAATATGGGCATTGCTCGCCTGCCCAAAGGGTTAATAACTCAAGAACTGCATCAAGGTAAATTAATACCATTACTTGCTGATTGGCAAATGGAAGGTTCTGATGTCTATTTATTACATCCTCAACGGCGTTTTCTACCAGAAAGAACTCAAGCCTTAATTGACTATATTATTTCTCACTGGTCACGAGTCGCTTTTCATCACTGGCTGACATAACAAAATAAACGAGCCGAATAGACGACGGGGGCATTCAACAATAAACCCCACCATCATTCGGCAAAAATAAAGGTGAGGTTTAAGATTATGTTAAGCCAATTTTTTATAGGAAATGGAATGTCGCGTTGAAAGAAAGTACCTTAACATCATGTTTATCAAGGGTATAACGGTGATAGCCAGCGCCGATAGAAAAAGGCCCCATAATGAAATATTCTGCGCCAACACCATACATGATATCGAAACCATCGTCATCTTTGCTTCCGCCAATTTCGGTTTTCCAAGAGTGGATACCACCGCGTGCATAGACATGCAAAGGACCAAAATCTATGCTCGGTTTTAATGCCGCATACATTGTCGTTGCCGAAGTATCAACGCCATTAATTTTGAATTCGCCAAAATCACTATACCCACCTTCAACCGCAAAAAAAGGCAAGATACCAGTACCGACATGCACATTATAAGCCGTACTTGATTCCCCACGATAATCTGATTGCCCCACAGACGCCCCACCGTAAACCAACGCATCAGCCATTGCTGTTGAAGATGCACCGATCAACGCCAGTGCAAGAAGAGTTTTTTTCATAATAAACCTTTTCATCATTAGAAGACCGCATTATGCAAGCCTCTTTTTTCCCCACCACTAAAAATAACCACTGCTGTATCCATTAACAGTGCCGTCATTGATAGTTAGCAGGTATACCACTTTTCAGAAATTATAGAGTCATCCCTAAGGGACCTCAAGCAGCGAGCTTATCGGGTCACTAAATTTCTGACTAAACCCTCATTAACAAGCGTCAATCGCCTGCATGATCCTCTTGTCAGAAATGGGGTAAGGCGTCCCCAATTGCTGAGCAAAATAGCTCACTCTCAATTCTTCAATCATCCAACGAATATCTTTCACAGCATCAGGAACAGCCTGCCCTTTGGGTATTTTATTCAGCAATGCTTTATAGTTATTTGTTACCGATTCTATCTTCAACATATGCAGCCGATCTTTATTCGGGTCAATGGGTAATTTTTCCATCCGCCGCTCAATGGCTTTCATGTAACGTAAAATATCCGGCAACCGTTGGTAACCACTCTCGGTCGCAAAGCCTTTAAAAATGAGGCTTTCCATTTGCGCTTTGATATCAGATAGCGCAAATGCCATAGTAAAATCGATTTTCCCTTTAAGGCGTTTATTAATGTTATAAGCCGTGGTTAAAATCGTTTCAACTTGTTGAGCAATCGCGACAACGGTATCACCTAATTCAGCACGAACGTGCTCTTTTAATGCCTCAAATGCTTCTGGTTGCCAAACGAGCCCGCCTTGCTCTTCTATCAGTTTATCAACCCCGCAAGCAATGCAATCGTCAATCAAATCTAATACTTTGCCATAAGGATTAAAATACAATCCCAATTTGGATTTATTGGGTAAGTTCGCATGCAAATATTTTATTGGTGAAGGCACATTGAGTAAAATTAAGCGCCGCTGCCCCGCTTGCATAGCACACTGCTGCTCATACTCTGTTTCGAACAACTTAATCTCGATGCTCTCTTTATTATCCACCAATGCGGGGTAAGCTTTAACATCAAAGCCGCCTCGTTTTTGTTGATAAACCTTGGGTAACTCACCGAATGACCAAGTATGTAAATTTTTCTGCTCAATCTCGTCGTCGGCAACTTGTGAAAGAGTTTGCTGCACTTGCTCTTTTAAAGCCTCTTTAAGTGCATATAAATCTTTGCTCTCATTTAATTTGCGATGGCGATGATCGACCACTCGATAAGTCACTTTAAGATGGTCTGGCACTTGCGCCCAATTCCAGTCTTCGCGCTGAATCGCCACCCCGGTCATCCGACGCAGTTCTTTTTCTAGCGCGTCGAGTAATGGCAACTCCATTGGCGTGACTCGCGCCAAAAATGCGTCGGTATAATTGGGGGCGGGGACAAAGTTTTTACGCAGCGTTTTAGGTAGTGACTTAATTAAACTTACCACCAATTCGTGGCGTAATCCCGGAATTTGCCAGTCAAAACCCGTCGACTCAATTTGGTTGAGGATCGGAAGTGGGATATGAACCGTCACCCCATCGCTATCCTCACCAGGCTCAAACTGATAACTGAGTTTTAATTTAATACCATTTTGATACCAAAAATTAGGATAATCGAGCTCGGTAATGTGGCTAGCATCTCCTTTAAAAAGCATCTCTTTTTCAAAGTTGAGTAAATCTGGCTGAGTTTGACGAGCCTTTTTCCACCACGCATCAAAATGTCGTCCAGAAACCACTTCCGTTCCAACTCGCTGATCATAAAACTGAAACAGCTCTTCATCATCAACCAAAATATCTCGGCGACGAGATTTATGTTCTAACTCCTCAACTTCCAATAACAGTGAGCGGTTTTGTTTGAAAAACGCATGTTTTGTTTCCCAATCCCCTTCAACGAGCGCACTGCGGATAAATATTTCACGACTTAAAGTCGCATCAATATTGCCATAGTTGACCAACCGCTTCGCCACAATGGGAATCCCATACAGCATAACTTTTTCATAAGCCATCACGGCCGCTTGTTTTTTCGACCAATGGGGTTCGCTATAGCTACGTTTGATCAAATGTTTTGCTAACGGCTCAATCCATTCTGGCTGAATTTTCGCCACAATTCTTGCCCACAGCTTAGAGGTTTCAACCAATTCTGCGCTCATCACCCATTTGGGTTGTTTTTTAAACAATCCTGATGCAGGAAAAATATGGAAGCGAGCATTACGCGCCCCTTGGTAGTCATGTTTTTCTGCGTCCTTACTTCCGATATGAGACAATAAACCGACTAAAATTGCGCTGTGTACTGCTTGGTAATTCCCCGGCTCATCGTTGAGTTTATAGCCCATTTCTCGCATGGCTTGGTGGATTTGGAAATAAACATCTTGCCACTCTCGAACTCGTAAGTAATTGAGATAATCTTGCTTACACTGACGACGGAACTGATTACTGCTTAAGGATTTTTGTTGCTGTTGCAGGTAGTTCCATACATTCACTAAGGTTAAAAAATCGGATTCTTCATCAAAAAAACGACGATGTTTTTCATCGGAAGCTTGCTGTTTGTCACTCGGCCGCTCACGCGGGTCTTGAATAGATAACGCTGATGCGATGACCATTAACTCTTTCAAACAACCTAATCGCGGCGCTTCAAGTACCATTCTAGCCAAACGAGGATCAATCGGCAGACGGGCAAGCTTACGCCCCATTTCAGTTAAACGTTTCTTCGGATCGGTGACTTCGCTGTTGATCGCGCCTAATTCTTCTAATAGACGAACGCCATCTTGAATATTGCGTTTATCGGGCGCTTCAACGAAAGGAAATGCTTCAATATCACCTAATCCAAGCGCAGTCATTTGTAAGATAACCGAAGCGAGGTTAGTTCGCAGAATTTCAGGATCGGTAAATTCTGGACGAGATAGAAAATCCTCTTCTGAATAAAGGCGGATACAAATCCCCGCTTCTACACGCCCACAACGGCCTTTTCGTTGATTCGCACTGGCTTGAGAAATCGGCTCAATCGGTAAACGTTGCACCTTGGTCCGATAACTATAACGACTGATCCTTGCCGTCCCTGGGTCAATGACATATTTAATCCCGGGAACGGTTAGCGAAGTTTCCGCCACATTGGTGGCGAGCACAATACGTCGCCCACTGTGTGGCTGAAAAATTTTATTCTGTTCTCCAGCGGATAAACGAGCGTACAAAGGTACAATTTCCGTATCTCGTAAGTTACGTTTGGAAAGAGCATCAGCCGTATCACGAATCTCCCGCTCTCCGTTCATGAAGATCAAAATATCGCCCAAGCCTTCGGCACACAGTTCATCAACCGCATCAAAGATACTTTCCAGTTGATCACGGTCGCTATCCTCATCACCAGCTAAAGGTCGATAACGCGTCTCAACAGGATAAGTACGACCAGAAACTTCAATGATAGGAGCATTAGAAAAATGCTTAGAGAAGCGTTCCGGATCAATGGTTGCTGAAGTAATGATCACTTTTAAATCTGGACGACGCGGTAACAGTTGTTTGAGATAGCCAAGAATGAAATCAATATTTAAACTACGCTCATGGGCTTCATCAATAATAATGGTGTCGTACTGATTGAGATAACGGTCATGCTGAATTTCCGCCAACAAAATACCGTCAGTCATTAGTTTAATCTGTGTCTGTTCAGAGATTTGATCGTTAAATCGGACTTTATAGCCAACAAAACCACCCAACTCAGTTGCCATCTCTTGGGCAATTCGAGTTGCCACCGAACGAGCCGCTAAGCGGCGTGGCTGAGTATGACCGATTAACCCATATTTTCCACGCCCAAGTTCGGCACAAATTTTAGGTAACTGAGTGGTTTTACCCGATCCAGTTTCCCCCGCAACAATCACCACTTGATGGTCAGCGATAGCTTTCGCTATTTCATCACGTTTTTGACTAACCGGTAACTGTTCAGGATAATCAATTGTCACCTCTTGCTCCATGCGCTGCTGAACGACCAACATAGAGCGGGCGATGTCTAATGCTATCTGATCAAAGACAGCATGACGGGCTGATTCTTTAGCAATTTTACTCGCGCCAGTAATCCGTTTATTCAATCGAAAACGATCTTTAATTAAACATTGTTTAAGGGCTTGTTGCAGTGATTTAGCGCTATTTGCTTTTGCGTCGCTTGGCGCTATTGAGTGAGGCTGTGACTGAGTCAAAGCATTACCTATTCTTATTTATCTATAAAACTGAACGAATTGTATCACAGAGTTGTCAGCAAGTGACCTGACCATCTACATTTGCTGTTAGGTATAAATCACGAGATTTTACCTTCAAAAATTTTGAATAAGTTAAGCAAATTTGCCCGCTTATGTTATCCAAGCGTCAGGCTTAATCTTGCGTTATCGATTCGTTGACCTTTGCCTCGTCAACTCATTGAAACAAAATAGAACAGAAAAGGAAAAAAATATGTCTCGTATACTTGCGCTAAAATCCAGCATCCTTGGTGAATATTCTCAATCAAGCAAATTACTGGATACTTATTTAAGCCAATTTAAAGCTAATGAAGTGCTGATTCGCGATTTAGCAGCAGAGCCTCTCCCTGTGCTGGATTTTTCTGTCGCCACCGCACTACGCGCTACAGAAGATTTATCTCAAGAACAGCAAAACGTCGTGACGTTATCTGACACTTTGATTGCTGAAATCAACGCTGCCGAAACAATTGTCATTGCGGCTCCCATGTATAACTTTACCATTCCAACACAGCTCAAAAATTGGTTTGACTTGATTGCTCGTGCCGGGGTGACGTTTAAATATACCGAATCGGGAGTGCAAGGATTAATCACCGGCAAAAAAGTCGTGGTGATCACCACCCGTGGTGGCATCCATAAAGATGGTAATACCGATCATGTTACCCCTTATCTAAAGACGATCTTGGGCTTTATTGGCATCACTGATGTCCAGTTCGCTTACGCAGAAGCTCTCAACATGGGAGAAGATTCTGCCACGCAGGGCATTGCGTCAGCCAAAGCTCAGTTAGCTGAAATGGTACTTTAACTCAGCATACCAGTAGAGGGGGATGAAGCTATCCCCTCTCACGTTTTATCGATATTTAGCCACTTCTTGATGCGTGAGACGCTTACTCACATCTTTAACGTTCAAGCCGTATCATGGCCTTAGCCAACATAAAATTGTCAATAAAGACCTAGGGGTTGTTGATTATTTCGCCTATCATGTCTGATTGATGATAGAAAACTTAGTTTTCTTGACCAATGACCGCTAAAATAGCCATAAGCATGACTAACTAGAAAAAATTGTGAAAGCTTCTGAACTCAAACAACGATTAAATGATATTCCTAGCGATATTGACCCAGACATTGTGATGGGTGAATCTTGGCTGCCAGAACAGTTAGTCGGCACTCAACTGGATGATGAGCTGCTATTTTTACAATTTGACAACGCCCCACAAGAAAACGAAGGGGAAGAAGAAGGACGAGGTTTTGTTGAACATGAAATTGACCTTATCCGCTACCAACTAGCACAAATTTTTCGTGGAGAGAGTGGCCAAAGAGAGAAAATTGAAGCTTTGGTCGCAATGCTTCTTGCTGCTCATGAACTGACCAGCGCCGAATTTATTGAAATGATTAGTGAACAACTCTAAAAATCATCAATGCCCTTTCTTGCTTTTACTTTCGGCTTGAAAAAAGGGAACAAAATCCCAATAACGCTCTCTAATCGATGAAACAATATTAAAGCAGAAAAGCTATGTTTAACGCAATCACCTCCCTGTTTAAGCAACTACTTGATGGACAAGATCTTAGCCAACAAACGGTGAACCCTAACTTTGCCATCGCTTGTTTACTCAGTGAAGTTGCCGGAGCCGATCACCAAATCAGTCCTACAGAACGGCAAGCCAAATTAACTTTATTGGAACGGCTGTTGGGTATTGATCAAGAGGAAGCGCAACGATTAGTGACGCGATCGGAACAACAGGTTCGTCAATCGGCATCATTGTATGAATTTACTTCTCAATTACGCAGTTTAAATCAAGCAACGCGTTTCGAATTGATTAAAGCGATGTGGGAAGTCGCTCATAGTGATGGTGAAATTGATCCGCTAGAAGAGGCCGTAATTCGCAAAACTGCAGAACTGCTTTACGTTGATCACAGCCAATTTATCCGTGCAAAATTACTGGTGGTTGAGCCCCCTGTAACCCGCTAGTCATCCGTACTTAAAGCATGGTTAGTGCCAACTTGGCAAGATTATATGCATCAACGTATCCAGAGTGTTGTCGGCCTTCCCAGTCAATGCCTTTTAATTCTTGAGCGGCCCGATGTCCGATGCGTTGGTCTTTCATCCGATGTTGAATGCGGTAAAGAGTTGCTAAGTTTAAGCATTCTTGAAAAGGCATCACTAACCCTTTGCTTTGACACTCTTGAGACAAAATTCGATCATCCCTTCCCCAACAAGCATAGATTTTATTGTTGCCGCCAAAATTTTTTACCATAGATTGCAACACGTTGGCTAATGGACGACCTTGCTTGGCAATTTTTCGTGGCGTAATACCTGTTAATTCAGCACAAAATGCAGATATTTCATCGTGCTCTGGCTTTACATAATATTGCGCTCGTTTCACTATCTGATTTGCTCTCAGATCAATCTCTGCTAAACCTATCTCAATGATTTCGCCTGTTGTGCCGACGCCATTGTCACTCCAACAGCACATTTCTAAGTCAAAACACACAACTCGGTTATAATTCATCGCCCCATCTCTCAGTTTTGATTGTCTTATACACTGATACAAAAATGGCATCCTACCGAATAATGAAAAAAAATTCGATGCTCTCTATTACCTGTAGCCCGTAATCCTCGTCATAAGCCTGCTTAGATGATCAAAAATCAATCAAACGCAGGCAAAAGTTAGCCCACCTTGCTATTTATCCATGCCTTGCGACTTGAATATGGTAATATTAGCCCTAATTTTCTAACGCATTCTGACCGTTAATGACCCAGCTTAATGGCTTTTATTCATTGACCAAACGACCGAGAATTCATCATGAACTTCGATTTAACTATGATTCCCAGCACATTCGATATGTTCCATGCTGGCCTAGCAGCATCCACGCTTTTTCTATTGCTTTTCTCTCTCAGCAGAAAGTCTAAGATAGTAGAAAAAGTAATTGAAAAACCCATTGAAAAGATTGTTGAAATAGAGAAACCCGTCGAAAAAATTATTGAGGTTGAAAAGATTGTTGAAGTGGAGAAAGTGATTGAAAAAGTCGTTGAAGTCCAATCTAAATTAGCGACCGCTGCGACCGATTCTGCCATGCAATTACTCTCTATTATGCAACAAGAAGCTCGTCTCATTGACTTTTTGCAAGAAGATTTAACCCATTTCTCCGATGAAGAGGTTGGCGCTGCAGCTCGAGTGATTCACTCTGGCGGTCAAAAAGTCCTCAACGAATACCTTACTCTTGAGCCGATCTGCTCAGAAGCAGAAGAAACACGCGTGACTATTGAAGAGGGATTTAACCCTCAATCGATTCGCTTAATCGGAAATGTAACTGGTCATGCACCTTTTACAGGTACCCTGATCCATAAAGGCTGGAAAGCAACAGCCATGCACCTGCCGCAATTAGCTCAACATCATGATGTCTCTATCATTACCCCAGCTGAGGTGGAGCTATAATGAACCCAATGGCCTCACCAACGAATAAAACCAACGCAAAATTTAGTGTGGGAATTGACTTAGGCACAACGCATTGTGTGATGTCATACGTTGATACTCAAGATGAACAAGCGGGTGTGCAAGTGATGCCTATTCCGCAGCTCACGGCACCAGGAACGGTAGAAACGCGCCAACAATTGGCTTCTTTTCTCTATCAGCCTCATGAACATGAAATGAATGCATCTGCTCGCGTACTACCATGGACAAATGAACCAAGCGCTTTAGTCGGTGCTATTGCCCGTCATCTTGGAGCGAAAACCCCAATTCGGTTGGTGACGAGTGCGAAATCTTGGTTATGTCATGCAGGGGTCAACCGTCGTGATGCTTTCTTACCCGTCGCGAGCCCTGAAGAAGTAGAAAAAGTATCTCCCCTCAAGGCAACTGAGTGCTACCTTGAACATTTACAAGCCGCTTGGAATCACGCCCATCCTAGTGCCCCCTTGGCAGAGCAAGAGGTGACCATCACAGTACCGGCCTCGTTTGATCCGGCGGCACGCGATTTAACCGCAGAAGCGGCCAAAAATGTCGGTTTTGCTCATCTCACGTTGTTAGAAGAGCCTCAAGCTGCCCTCTATCATTGGATTGATAACAGTCACGATCAATGGCGTCAGCAAGTGAGTGTTGGTGACGTAGTCCTCGTGGTCGATATCGGTGGTGGAACCACGGATCTATCTTTGGTTGAAGTCACTGAAGATGCCGGTAACCTAGCCTTAAAACGCATCGCGGTCGGTGAACATATTCTACTCGGTGGCGATAATATGGATCTTGCCCTCGCCTACTGTTTAAAAATCAAGCTAGCAAAAGAAGGGAAAGAATTACAACCTTGGCAAGTTCAAGCCATGACCCATGCTTGTCGAGATGCAAAAGAGGCGTTACTCAATGATCCTGACCTAGCGTCGGTTCCTATCATCGTACCTAGCCGGGGTTCTAAACTACTTGGGGCAACCTTGAAAACCGAATTAACTCAGCAAGAGGTGCAACAAACCTTAGTTGAAGGTTTTTTTCCTACGGTAACGATTGATCAACACCCACAACAACGAAACCGTGGTGCATTAACTCAAATGGGCCTTCCCTATGCACAGGATGCAGGGATCACGCGTCATATTGCGGCTTTTTTATCTAAACAAGCGACGGCACAAAGCGAATCTCAAACCGGTCTTACTGATGAATTTGCTCCATTTATGGGCAGTATCCCAGGGATGGAGAACCAACCAACGGATCCAATTCATAATTTTATCAAGCCTAGTGCCTTGTTATTCAATGGTGGAGTGCTGAAATCTGCACTATTAGCAGACCGTCTTGAACAAACGATTAATCACTGGTTAACCGCTGCTAATGCACCGGTGACCAAACGCTTAACCGGCGTCGATCTTGATCTCGCAGTCGCTTGTGGTGCCGCTTATTATGGTCGGGTACGTCAAGGACAAGGAGTGCGTATCCGTGGAGGCATCGCTTCTAGTTACTATGTGGGGATCGAAAGTGCCATGCCAGCCATCCCAGGCATGGCTCCCCCTGTCGAAGCCGTTTGCATAGCGCCTTTCGGTATGGAAGAAGGATCTAATGTTGATATGGCGAGCCAACCATTTGGTTTAGTCATTGGTCAACCGGTTAATTTCCAATTTTTTGGTTCAACTGTACGCCGAGAAGATAAGGCCGGAACACATCTTGATTACTGGAGTGACGGTGAATTAACAGAATTACCAGAAATTCAAGTGACGCTTCCCGTATCGGAAGGTCGTCGTGAAGGTGATATTGTGCCTGTAACACTTGCGGCTCGAGTGACTGAATTAGGCACACTCTATTTAGAAGCCATCGCTGCCGATAATGGTCAAAAATGGCATGTTGAGTTTAATGTCCGTGAAGAGAATCATTCTCCAACTCAACACTAAAATAACCCCTTCCCATATGACTTGATGCTTAACGATTGGCATCGTTGATAAGTTGCCCCACATCACCGATAGCGTGATTGGGGCATACCAATTTTGGCCATATTTTGAACATCAGTCGAACTGGGAAATACGGCATCTTCACCCATGTCGTTGTTTAACTGATGAAAGGTATGTCTTATGGGCTCTCCTCGCTTTTTGGTCGGCATTGATTTGGGTACAACCAATACTGTCGTCGCTTTCTGTGAAATTACTGACAACTTGTCACAATCTGAAATCACCTTGTTTCCTGTTGATCAATTGGTGGGGCCCGGTGAAGTCGTCCGCAAACCGTTACTTCCTTCTTTTCGTTATCATCCCGCACAAGGGCAAGTTGCCAGCTCAGATCTCACACTCCCTTGGGATCATCAAGCGGTAACCGGCGACATTGAACAAGTCATTATCGGTGAGTGGGCCCGAGAGTTAGGTTCAAAAGTTGCCGGACGTCAAGTCGCAAGCGCGAAAAGTTGGTTATCTCATCCCACCGTTGATCAAACTGCTGACATATTACCCTGGGCTGCGGGCAATGATGTCGAGAAAGTCTCCCCTATTATTGCCAGTGCCAGTTACCTAAATCATATCCGTCAAGCTTGGAACTATCGCCATCCGAGTGATCGATTAGAAAATCAAGAAGTCATCATCACAGTACCTGCCTCTTTCGATGAAACCGCTCGAAAATTCACCATAGAAGCGGCTGCGCTAGCTGGGCTAAACAAAATCCAACTATTGGAAGAACCCCAGGCGGTTTGCTACGACTGGTACGCCAGACACCAAAAAACGGCCTTCCAAGAGCTAAAAACGCTACCACTTATCTTAGTCTGTGATGTGGGAGGGGGGACAACAGATTTAAGCTTGATTGAGGCACAGTTTCAACAAGATGAATTAACACTCAATCGTATCGGTGTCGGAGAACACTTGATGCTCGGAGGTGATAACCTTGATCTAGCTTTAGCGCACTTGGCAGAACAACAATTGAACCAACACCAGAAATTAAATGCGGCAAACTTAACTAAACTCATCCAGCAAACCCGTCAGGCCAAGGAAAACTTGTTAGCCACCAATGCTCCGGAAGTCGCGAACATCACCATGCTTGGCAGTGGTTCAAAACTACTAGGCGGTACAAGAAAAATTAGCTTAACTCAACAAGAAGTTCTCGATATTGCTTTAGATGGTTTTTTTCCCTTAAGCGATTTTTCACAACGTCCGGACAAACGACGACGGGCGGTGGTTGAGTTTGGGCTTCCTTATGTTGCCGATCCTGCAATCAGTAAACACCTTGCCGAATTTCTCCATCAGCATCAGTCTGTCGCTCTCTCAGCGTTGCATCAGCAAGAGAGTACCCAGCCTGCCATCCCTGTTGGCCTGTTATTAAATGGTGGGCTTTTCAATAGCGATTTAATCACCAATCGCCTGATCCAGTTATTAGAACATTGGCGAAAAGCACCCATTACCTTGCTCGATAACCCACATCCTGATTGGTCAGTAGCCCTTGGTGCAGTCGCCTTTGCAAAAGCTCGCCGCGGGGCACAACTTAAAATTGGCGGCGGAGCGGCTCGCTCTTATTTTCTTCATCTACCAGAAAAAAACAAAATGGGTAATGCGTTGTGTCTTCTAGCCAAAGGGACAGAAGAAGGACAAGAAATCCGTTTAACGGGCCGACAATTTTCATTAACCCTTGGCGAGCCGGTACGCTTTAACTTACTTACTTCAACTCATGACACGCTAGCGCAAAAAACAGCGGTTAACAATGGCGTTATGGTTAAGATTGATCCGGATATGTTTTCCCCTCTCCCTCCCTATATTGTTACTTTAGAAAGTGACGGCGCAGAATTAAAAGCAAACCAAAAAGAGCGAGTGGCCGTTCAACTCGCCTGCCAATTAACCGAGGTCGGTACGTTAAAAATGGAATGTGTTAGCCTTGACGATGATCAAAAACGCTGGGCTTTAGAGTTTGAGGTGCGTAACCAAAAAACACAAGACACAAAACCACCAGCAAGTTCAACTCATTTAACCGAGTGTCAAGCGCTGATATCACGTCTTTACAGTGGCAATAAAAAAAATAGTGACGATGGAAAGGAGATAAAAACTCTAACTAAAACACTCGAAAAAAGGTTAGGCAAGCGCGATGAATGGGATTTCATAACCTTGCGCCATCTATTTGATACCTTGGCGCAAGGACGTAAACGTCGCCGTCGATCAGAACAACATGAGAAAAATTGGTTGCGCTTAGCAGGTTTTACCCTCCGTCCGGGTTTCGGTGCTGCAACGGATGCATGGCGCATCGAACAAGTGTGGGGACTTTATCAACAAGGTATTCAATTTCAAAATCATCAAGGTTGGAGTGATTGGTGGGTGTTCTGGCGTCGTATCGCCGGAGGGCTCAACCAAGAGCAACAGGAAACCATTCTAGCAGATATTGCTAAATATCTTCATCCGGGCGCAGCAAAAAACCCACAAACCATGAAGGCCGGGCAAGAGATGGGATACGAAGCCATGGTTCGCCTTGCGGCGTCTCTTGAGCACTTAGAGGTTGAAGATAAGAGACTATTGGCAGATTGGTTTTTAAGTAAAGCTTGCCACCAGCACCCATTTTCACAAGCTCATTGGTGGGCGGTAGGAAGATTAGCCTCTCGAACACCACTTTATGGTAGCCAACATACGGTAATTCCAAGGGAGCAAGTGGAACCATGGCTACCTCAGCTACTTGAGCAAGACTGGCAAGCGGAACCGATGGCTGCCTTTGCTTGTGTCATGATTTGCCGAAAAACAGGCGATAGAACGTTGGATATCAATGATGATATTCGCCAAAAAGTTATAACGAAGCTGACACAGAGTAAAACACCCGTATCATGGCTCAATTTAATCGATCATATTGGGGAACTCTCTATAAGCGAATCAAAACGAATCTTTGGTGATACCTTACCTAGTGGACTCATCTTACTAAGCCATTAAAGAGATATATTCGAACCATCTAAAACTGAAGAGTTAACTAGGGTCTGTTTATCTTTCGAGCTGATTTTTGCAGCAGTTTGTGGCTTCTTTATACAAGGCAGAGGCTTTGAAATGTAGTTATTCTACCTGAGAAGCCGATAACGCCGTAGAAAGGAGCTACAAACGCTTTTATTTCTAACAAAATCTAATCGCGAAAGGTCAACAGACCCTAGCAAGAAGAATGTCAAAGTTACTTGGGTATTGAAACATATTACGTGTAGAATAACGCTCCACACTCAACACATCATAATAATCTTCTATACCCAAACAACTTGGCGTTGCCGGTTGGCGGCAAGTGAGCGAGTCCCCCATGAGCATAGACAGTCTATTTGATTGGGGTGAACGAACGTAGCCCCGTAGCTTCAAGTAGCAAGGGATAGACCCAAATGGCTCGGAGTTGCTGTCCGTGCTGTTCCAATTAGTAAGGGATACGAGTGTGCTCAGTTTGGCTCGGTCAGTATTAACGTATTTTCACCCTATATAAAATACTGGGTAAGATTTATTTCATCGTTAGAACAACTTACTGGATCAATATATCGCTATGACGCAAGATAAATTTATGCACGTATTCCGCCTACCGGGTTCAATTCAAGTTCGTATAGCGAAATGGCAAGCAACCTTTCGTGGCACATCAGATATTGTTTTATATGACGCAATAAAACTCCGTAATCAACAGTATAAAAGCGCCACGTTTTTACCAAAAGGTTGGTGTCTGTCCCCTTTTTCAGAACAAGATATTTCGATTACACATCATGGTCGTTATATCCAAACCACCATGTTAACAATGATAGACAGAAAGGTTGCCTACAAACGAATCTATTTATCTCGCATGCCTCTCGAGCAAGCAGAGCCAGCTTTACGTGCCTTTAAGCTCGAATGGATAAAGCATCATAATCAAGTACTCAAAATATATAACCAGATTAAGAAAAAAGAGTTTCTGCGTTATGCTTATGAAGAGCTTGATACGCTTTATCCTTCGATTCCCAAAGCGACCTTTGATAAATCGTTATGGAATCGCTTAGTTCGCTCTGAACTTAAGCATATTAACCAGCCAACAAACCCTTACTACGTGGTTAAAGCCGATTTTTGACGCATCATCTCACGAAAAGAACAGATTGATCACCGAAAGTAGAGTACGCCACACTATAAATAATGTGGCGTACCATATTCAATGTTTGATACCAGAAGGGTTATAACTAAATTCTGTTTGTTTATAAATATCGGCTAATTTTTTGTCTTTTACAGACTTAGCTTTGCCTCTGCGTTTAGGTTCAAATTCTTGTTCGACAAACTTTAACGTCTCCTCATGATTTTTGGCTGACGCCACAAATTCTGGATCTGACATCGCCTGTTGGCGCAGGCGGTTAACTCGTTCTAATGTCTCCCATAACATAGATGACCTCCTTTACCACTGGTTATATATCCAGCATAGTACAGTTGGTTTCTTTGTCAAGCAAAAATACTGTTTTTACATACAGGGGATTCGCTATTTATGGTGGCAAATTTCCGTGATTGCTTCTTTTTACTAGATTGTTTAGGGGCAGTTGACCTTTCGAACAAAATTTAATCGCGAAAGATCAACAGACCTTAGTAAGTAACGACTTGGTCCACACGGCTTTGTTTGCCAAATATTGCTCCAACCCCGCTTTTCTCAAATCGCAAGATGGACAAGCTCCGCACCCGTCCCCCATGATTCCGTTATAACAAGTTAAAGTTTGATGGCGAATCAATTCCAAAGCTTGGTGCTGATCGGCCAGCGCCCATGTTTCGGCTTTATTGAGCCACATTAACGGTGTCCGAATGGTTAATGGTTTTGCCATCCCTTGAACAAGTGCATGGTTCATTGCTTTAACAAAGGTATCACGACAGTCAGGATAACCAGAAAAATCGGTTTCACAAACACCAGTAATCACGGTATTAGCCCCGATTTGGTAAGCATAAATACCCGCTAACGTTAAAAACAGGATGTTACGTCCAGGTACAAAAGAGTTAGGTAAGCCGTTACTTTGTCGTTCATGCGAAACTGGAATCTCATCACGCGTCAAAGAACTGATAGCCAATTCGTTGAGTAAAGTGACATCCATCACTTTATGCGCTTTCACGCCTAATTTCATCGCTAACTTTTGCGCCACTTCAATTTCCAGCCGGTGCCTCTGACCGTAGTCAAACGTGATGGCATGTACTTCATCATACTCTTTTAGCGCTTGAACGAGACAGGTCGTTGAATCTTGCCCACCACTGAACACCACAACAGCTTTGCTCATGTTGTTATCCTCTATGCAATATTTAGGTATTTATGAGTTTGAATCGATAGCCGCCAATTACGAGCAATACATGTATCAATACATAATTGCGTCGCTCGTGGCTTTTGACTTAGTGGTTGCAAAGCAATGACCGTCGAGGTTGGTAGCACCACTTGACTTAACAAAGCATCTAACTGTTCGATATCTTTTTCTGTTCCCACTGGGTGTTTGATTTCATTCGCTCGCACTAACGCCGTATTTAGCACCGGTAATTTACCTTTCATGGCAATTTTCGGTGAAACAGTCACCCACGTATGCTCGGTGGCTCGAACCTCAAAGGTGCCACTGGTTTCAATTTGACATTGGCACCCAATAGCTTCAAACGCCTGCGTCAATGGCAACAGATCATAAAAACACGGCTCACCACCAGTAATAACAATATGTTTGGCTGAAAAACCTTGCCGATGATATTGCGAAATAATTTCATCAGTAGACACCGAACACCATGTCGGGCTATCCCCCTGCTTTACCATGATTTGTTCCATGCTACGCTGATCTTGCTCGAGCGCATGCCAAGTCTGTTTAGTGTCACACCAAGCACAGCCAACCGGACAATACTGTAAGCGGACAAAGACAGCAGGAACCCCGGTAAAAACGCCTTCACCCTGAATGGTCTCAAATATTTCGTTTACTTTATACAAAATCAACGTGCCTAATCTATCATTATCAATTTCAGGTCGCAGACCTTAATGGATGCGTTTCGTCTGGTCAATTTAAAACCGGATGAATAAAAGAAAAAAACAAGGTTAGAATTTGATTGTACGCTCAATAGTTACACACGTTTACTTTTAGTTTGCAGAGAAAACACGTATCTTGTCATACTTTAATCTGTCCGATTCAGCCACGTTAGGTAACACATGTACAAATTGATCGCTCTTGATATGGATGGCACCCTGCTTAATAGCCAAAAACAGATTTCATCACGTACCAAACAAGCCATTGCAAAAGCTCGTGAACAGGGCATTTACGTTGTTCTGGCGTCTGGCCGCCCACTGGCCGGGATGCGCAGTAAACTGGAAGAGTTAGACCTTACCTCACAGGATGACTATGTACTTCACTACAATGGTTCCATAGTACAGAATGTGGGAACCGGTGATATTATTTATCAACAAATCATTGATGGCCGCTCAGCAAAAATGGTGGCTCGCTTAGCTCAAGAACTTGGGGTTAATACCCACGCTTTTAGTCAAACTCACGGGTTAATTACGCCAAAAACCAGCCAATATACAGAAGTTGAAGCAACGATTAATCATTTGCCAATTACTGAGATGGACTTCGAACAATTATCTGATGACCATCCTATTATCAAAGCGATGATGGTTGCTGAACCTCCAGTATTAACCGCCGCAATCCGTCAATTACCTTCTTCATTACATCAAGATTATACTATTGTACAAAGTGCGGCCTTCTTCCTTGAATTTCTTAACCCGAAAAGCAATAAAGGTATCGGCGTTAAAGCGATAGCCGACCATTTAGGCATTGATGCCAAAGAAGTGATCTGTATGGGCGATGCTGAAAATGATCATCATATGTTACAGTATGCCGGGCTCGGCATTGCCATGGCCAATGCTATGGAAGAAACCAAGCGGATTGCCGATCATATTACCTTGAGCAACGATGAAGATGGCGTTGCAGTCGCTATTGAACAATTTGCTCTACGCTAACCGTATTCACAGATGGGGTAACGCGGTATCGTTACCCTTGTTACCCTTGTTACCCTTCTCTGGCTTGTTTTAATACTCGCTCTTGCCCCTGTAATAATAAATATTCATGCTTATCAGCAGAGACCAATATTACGACACTTTGCTGTGCTTGTTTCGCCACAACTAGGCGTTTACTCAATTGCCCAGGATGATTAAAACTTTCACGTTCAGCGTCACGTCGGCAAAGATCAACATAGTCATAAGGGCATGCCTGCTCAAATAAAACCAATTCTGCTTGCTGCATATAACGCAATGCTTTTAGGGGTAAAAGTTCAACATCTGCACCATATTCTATCCAAACGACTTCGCCACGTTCGTTAATTTCTTCCGTAAGTGCAGCTCGATAACACTTTTCTAATGTTTCACGACTGGTGGCATTTTTCACGGCATTTTGCGCAAAAAAATGTTCCCAAAATTTACGTCGGAGATCGACGGTGGGTAAATATTCTTTAATCGAATTACGTTTTGAGGCCCCAAAATCGGCCAATAATGCAAGATTTTGTGGTAAAACGGCTTCCAGTGTTTCTCGGACATTACGGATTAATACCGGAGAAGCGCCACCGCTCGAAATAGCAATTTGAATGCGTCCTCGCTCCAAGATTGAGGGCGTGATAAAATCGCAATACGGTTGGTCATCGACCACATTAACTAAAATACCGGCCGCAGTCGCATCACGATAGACTTGATGATTAAGTTCAGGATTATCGGTGGTCGCCCACACCTGTCGGTAATCTTTGGTAACGAACTGTGAAGAATAAAAATTTTTCACCCATTGGCAACGCCCCTGTTCAACCCATACTTGAATTGGTGACGCTATTTGTGGAGAAACAACCGTAACATAAGCACCTGCACGCAGTAGCGTTTCAATTTTTCGACATGCCACTTCACCACCACCAACGACCAGTACGGCTTTATTCAGTAAATCAAGAAACAAGGGGAAATAGCGCATTGTTGGTCTGCTACCTTTTTATTTGATTCGGTCACGCCATGCTAACAAAAAAACAATACCAACAGTAGAGAGGTTATTGAAGCAATCTAACATTAATTTGACTTGGTAGAAGTGGCTTCTCTTATCTACGCTTATAATGATCGGCAAGTTGACCAAGCACTTTAGTTCAAAGAGGGAAATTCCTATGGCAAAACGATTGGCTATTTTGACTTGTACTGTATCGCTATTGTTCACAACTCATATCGCTTTTGCATCGCCATCAACGTTAGATCAAGTACTAACCAAAGGGAAGCTCACTTGTGGCATCAGTACTGGTTTGGCTGGATTTTCCGATGCCGACGGCAAAGGTCAGTGGCAAGGTTTAGATGTGGACTATTGTCGCGCCGTGGCTGCCGCAGTATTAGGTGACAAAAATAAAGTCGAATTTATCCCGTTAACCGCTCGTGAACGCTTCCAAGCTCTACAATCGGGGCTGGTTGATGTGGTCTCTCGCAATACCACATGGACATTTGAGCGAGATACCACAATGGGACTCAACTTTGTTGGCGTTAATTTTTATGATGGGCAAGGATTTATGGTTAATAAAAAATCCACCATAACCCAAATCAGTCAACTTCATAATCAACCGATTTGTGTCCAATCAGAAACCACCACCAAATTGAACTTGGATGATTATTTTCGCCATCACAACATGAGTTACCAACCCGTGGTTTTTGATACCGCAATACAAATCGCCCGCGCCTTCAATGCAGGACGTTGCGTTGCTATCACCGGGGATCAATCTGGGCTCTATGCGTTACGACTTAACTTAGCCAAACCCGATTCGGCGATTATTCTACCGGAAATTATTTCCAAAGAGCCTCTTGGCCCCGTTATACGAGAAGGCGATGACCGCTGGTTAAATATCACTCGCTGGACACTCGCCGCGATGATTAACGCCGAAGAACTCGGCATTACCTCAGCCAACGTCGACCAAAAGCGCACATCAACCAACCCTGAAATACGACGACTACTTGGCGTTGAAGGCGACATTGGACAACCACTGGGCCTCAATAGCGATTGGGCTTATCAAGTGATTAAACAAGTCGGTAATTATGATGAAAGCTTTCAACGTAATGTCGGCGAAGACTCTCCTCTAGCCATTCCACGTGGACTTAATGCTCTTTGGAACGCCGGAGGAATTATGTACGCCCCGCCAATACGCTAAAAGTTTCTTATTATTACGTCTATTTTAACGTAGAATAAGGTTACCTATTCACAAGCGCGAGCGTCCCGTTCTAGTATGAATAGCGAACGCAAGTAATATCATGTTACAACTTGTTCACACTTAATTCGCGCTTTTTGATTATTATTCTCGTAAACAAAAACACAGATATGGGATTGAAATAGTGAACTTTTCACCCCATTACTGTCTACATAGTTAACTACAGCTTCTATGAGGAAGAGTATGAACAGTCCAATGTATTCACGCACCTCGTCTTATGACGGTGCCTTACAAACCAACAAAGTGCTCAGAAACACCTATGCGCTGCTTTCCATGACATTATTATGGTCAGCGGTTGTTGCTGGGATTTCTATGGCAATGAACTTACCAAGGCCTGGCCTACTGATTATGTTAGTCGGTTTTTATGGGCTATTATTCCTGACAGAGAAAAACCGTAACAATGGTTTAGGCTTAGTCTTTACCTTCCTATTCACTGGATTTTTAGGCTATACCATTGGGCCGATTCTCAATTTGTATATCGGCGCAGGAATGGGAGATGTCGTCCTCACTGCTCTTGGGGGCACGGCTCTTGCCTTTATGGGCGCATCCGCTTATGCACTCACCACCAAACGAGATCTTTCTTTCTTAGGTGGTCTGTTAATGGCAGGTTTTGTCGTACTACTCATTGGTATGGTTGCTAACATTTTCCTACAAATGCCAATGTTGTATTTAGCGATGAGCGGAATGTTTGTACTATTTTCTACTGGTGCAATTTTACTCACAACACAACAAATCGTCCGTGGTGGTGAAACCAACTATATTTCGGCAACTATCACCTTGTATGTCTCGATTTATAACCTATTCATCAGCCTATTAAGCATCCTTGGTATTATGCGCGACTAATCCTTCTGCGCTAACCACATGATTCATTAGCCCGAAAATCGCTTTCGGGCTTTTATTTTTCTTGAGCTCTCTCTTTCTCTCTATTACCCTATGCTCACTTTAAGTTTAGGCAACTCGCGATGTTTGAATATAACGGTAAAAGTATCGAAACAGATTCACAAGGCTACTTACTTGATCATACGGTTTGGGAAGAAGGTATGATTCCCCATTTAGCGAAAGAAGAAGGCATCATACTTAGTGATGCTCATTTAGAAGTAGTTCATTTTGTACGGCAATTTTATGTCGAGTTTAATACCTCGCCGGCGATTAGAATGCTAGTCAAAGCCATGGAGAAAGAGCACGGCCCCGAGAAAGGAAACAGCAAGTATCTTTTTAAACTGTTTCCCAAAGGCCCAGCCAAACAAGCGACCAAACTCGCCGGTTTACCAAAACCAGCCAAGTGCTTGTAATCAAGAGGGCCACGAAGTGCCCTAGCGGCTTAGTCTCTAAAGTATGTGAAAACCTTGACAAGGAGTGTCAATGATCGATGTAATGCGATCAACGTGATCCACTCTGGCACTGTTCGGCCCTTGTTTTAACCATTCAAAAAATTCGCCTATTTTACCTGATTCACCGCAAGCAATCACCTCAACATCACCATCATTTAAATTTTTAGCGTATCCGGTTAAGCCCAAGCTGAGCGCTTGGTGAGCGGTGTGATAACGAAAACCAACGCCTTGTACTAATCCTGTGACTGTAAATTTTTCACATTGGATGACCATAACACCTCCTTGCTGAAGCTCTTAATGATAAAAAACAATCAACAACTATAGTATATATCACGGGTGATCCTTGTTTGCATTTCATCGTCAGTTACATGACAATACGCGCTCTTTTGTATGAAACATATGAGTAGCTCTATGACTCCAGCAATCTATCTGGTCAAAGGTCGTGATAAATCTTTACGTCGTAAACATCCTTGGGTTTTTTCTCGTGGCATTAGCAAAGTTGAAGGCGATCCACAACTTGGTGAAACGGTCGATATTTACACGCATGATGGACAATGGTTAGCGAAAGCGGCTTACTCTCCCCACTCTCAAATTCGTGCTCGTGTATGGAGCTTTAACAATGAAAGCATTGATAGTGATTTTTTTATCAAACGTATTCAGCAGGCTCAAAAACTGCGCGACGAATTGATTGAGCGTGACGGCATCACTGGATATCGCCTAATTGCTGCCGAATCGGATGGCTTGCCCGGGATCACGATTGATAAATATGATAACTATTTAGTCTGTCAGCTACTCAGTGCCGGTGCTGAATACCAAAAACCGCACTTGATCACGGCCCTTAAACACTGCTTTGCCGATTGTCATATTTATGAACGCTCAGACGTTGCCGTGCGTAAGAAAGAAGGCTTAGAAGAGCGCGTTGGTGTATTGCACGGAGAAGTTCCACCAGAGGTGGTGGTGATTGAAGAAAATGGCATTAAAATTCGTGTTGATATTGTTGGTGGCCATAAAACTGGCTTTTATCTTGATCAACGCGATAGCCGTCAGCAATCGATGAAATACGTTAAAGATAAAGAAGTACTCAACTGCTTCTCTTACACCGGTGGCTTTGGGTTATACGCGTTAAAAGGTGGCGCTAAGCGGGTAATTAATGCCGATGTGTCACAGCCAGCACTCGATAATGCGAAGATGAATGCCGAGCTCAATGAATTTGATATCAGCAAAAAACGCGCGGTGTTTCTCAATGCGGATGTATTCAAACTGCTGCGCGAATACCGAGAGCAAGGCACACAATTCGATGTGGTGATCATGGACCCACCGAAGTTTGCCGAGTCTAAAGCTCAGCTGAACGGTGCTTGTCGTGGCTACAAAGATATTAATATGCTAGCGATGCAAATTTTAAAACCGGGTGGCACCCTACTCACCTATTCGTGCTCGGGTTTAATGGATCAAGTCCTGTTTCAAAAAATCATTGCCGATGCAGCGCTGGATGCCGGTCGCGATGTCAAGTTTATCGAACGCTTCGAACAAGCGGCGGATCATCCCGTTGATACCGCATACCCGGAAGGTTTTTATCTGAAAGGCTTTGCCTGCAAGGTTATCTAGACACCATAAAATAACGGCCTCTTTCGAGGCCATTATTTTTCCAATGCCACTATACGCTATTACTTGTAGCTTAAGTCTGTCGCCTTACCTTTAAAAATCCGATAGACAACAAAGGTATAAAGCAAGATCATTGGCATAACAATCACGACTCCAATCCCGACCACTAACAAGCTGGCAGTAGACGCGGCTGATTCTTGCGCTGTCATCACCCCAGGCACCACATCCGGAAAGAAGCTGTAAGCTAAACCAAGAAAGCTTAAAGCAAAAATCAACATTACCCCAAAGAATGGCCATTGCACGCCCATATCATTCTCTACCGGCACCCGTCTTAAATAACGATCAACCATAAAAATGGTTGCTAGCACCACCAATGGCACCGGAGCCAACAGTAACATCTCAGGAAAACTGAACCAACGCTCAGCCACCATCGGATTAAACAGTGGATTAACCACACTGACCGCTAAAATACCTAATGCCGCTAACCAGCCAGCGCGGCGAGACCAATATGCCGCGCGTTTTTGTAACTCACCTTCAGTTTTTAAAACTAACCATGCGCCACCAATGTACACGTAAGCCGCTGTGACACACAACGCGCTGAGCAGAGCAAAGGCATACGCTTGTGTGGACTGTTCAAAACTCATCACATAGCGACCAATCATGTAACCTTGGGTCAGGGCCGCGAGCAATGAACCCGTTTTAAAGCACAAATCCCAATGATTTTTGTGATCGGCGTTCGCTTTGGCACGAAAATCGAACGCCACACCTCGCATAATCAAGGCGATCAGCATAATGGCGACCGGCATATAAACTTCGGTAAGGATATAGCTATGAGCGGCAGGAAACGCGATTAATAAAATACCAATACCTAACACTAGCCACGTTTCATTGGCATCCCAAAAAGGGCCAATCGAAGCGATCATTCGATCGCGTTGCGGCTCATTATTACGCGGTAATAAAATGCCAACGCCTAAATCATAGCCATCAAGCACGGCATACATAAAGACACTAAAGCCCAGCAGTAATAGATAAATCTCAGGTAGATGTGTGATCATGGTGATACCTTTTGCTCACTAGTCGTGACTGTTTCGGTGGGCGATGAAAACTGTCTGGCTAAATAAAACAGGGTATGGATATAAGCCACCAGCAAGACCGCATAGACAATTAAGTACATCACTAATGACGTGGCTACAGAGCTACTCGCCACCGTCGTTACCGCATCTGAGGTTCGTAATACCCCTTGCACTAACCAAGGCTGACGACCAATTTCTGTCACATACCAACCCGCTAAGGTTGCTACCCAACCAGAAAAGGTCATCGCGACTAAAGTGTATAAGTAAGCTTTCGGTAGTGATTGTTGGCGTAGCAATCGCCAAGCACCGAACCAACTCACCAAGAGCATCAACATCCCGACACCCACCATGATCCGAAAACCAAAGAATAAAGGCTTGACCGGAGGATGATCTGGCGCAAACTCATTTAAGCCCTGAATTTCACCATTTAAGTCATGGGTTAAAATGAAGCTGGCTAATTTAGGGATCCCGACTTCAAAATGATTACTGCGTGCCACTTCATCAGGCCAAGCAAAAAGCAACAACGGCGCGCCTTGCTCTGTTTCCCAGACTCCTTCCATCGCGGCAATTTTTGCAGGCTGATGTTCAAGCGTATTTAAGCCATGTAAATCACCGACCAAAATCTGCACCGGAATGCTGACAGCAGCTAGGATAATCGCCACTTTCATGCCCACTTTGGCGGCGTTAAGTTGTGAATTACGCAGGTACTGATAAGCCGAGATCCCAGCAATAACAAAACTGGCAGTGAGCAACGAAGCAAGTAACATGTGGGCGAGACGATAAGGCATGGAAGGGTTCAAAATTACTTCTTTCCAACTAGTCACATGCACAACACCATCGATTAATTCATAACCCGTTGGCGTATGCATCCAACTATTGAGAACCAAAATCCAAAAAGCAGAAAGTGAAGTACCAATCGCAACCAGTACGGTAGCTAAGGTGTGCACCCATTCTGGAACCCTTCCCCGTCCAAACAGCATCACACCAAGGAAAGTGGCTTCCATAAAGAAAGCGGTCATCACTTCATAACCCAGTAATGGTCCGGCAACATTACCGACTTTTTCCATAAAACCCGGCCAGTTGGTACCAAATTGGAAACTCATGGTAATACCAGAGACAACCCCAAGAGCGAAAGTAAGCGCAAATACCTTGACCCAAAAATAGTATAGATCAAGCCATAATTGAGCTTGAGTACGAACAAAACGCCATTTGAAAAACACCATGATCCACGCTAACGCAATTGTTATCGTAGGAAATAAGATATGAAAACTGATATTGGCTGCAAACTGGAGCCGCGACAACATGAGGGTATCTAACATCGTTTTTTCCTCAATTTGATTAGCCCTACTGGGTATCAACATTGACGCTATCTAAATTAGACAGCATCTAAAATTGATTTATATCAATTTTAGATGCTATGTCCGAGAAAAAACATGTATCGAATGAATGAAAATAGTGACAAAAGATGAATGACTGATGAGAAAAGAGCCTGTTTGCATACAGGCTCTTTTCTCTCTTAAAACTCAGCCGCGAGCTTAATGTACACTTCATCTTTGCCCAGCTTACTGTCTAAACCATGGGCATATCCAATATGAATCGGTAACGCATTACCATACAAAACGATCGCATCGACTTGTAACTCAGCACCGATGCCCGTTAATGCACTGTAGCTTTGCTGAGAATTCCAACTGGAACCAGAATCAACAAATGCGGTCGCAGAAATGTCACCTAAACCAATCGGCCATAAGCCCCAGTTTCGCTCAGCGCGATACAGCAAACGGCTTAGCTCAATACTTTGTGTGGCATATTGCTGGCCCACTTGCGCCGCAGAACCATAACCGCGTAGTTTAAGTTCATTTCGGCCATAAAGTTGTGCTTCGTCACCCGTATAACCACCAAGTTCAAAAGGTTTAGCTTTAGCATCGGCATAACCGGCGGCCACATGCGTTGTTAAGCGTAAACGTCCGGGTAAATCCCAGTTCGCCTGCCACTGTGCTTGCCACTTCTGTCCTGAGTAGTCACCGTCAATATTGGTTTCCCACACTAAGTCAGCGTAATGTCCCCAAGCGTAACCGGGGATATTCAATAAGCCTTCACGGTTATCCCATTGAATCGCACCACCGGCCAGCCATTCATTACTCGCGTCCGCATAGTGAGAACCTTGAGGAGATTTGACCAACGCTTCTTTCTGCCAATAGGTTCCAACGCCAACGTTTAAGTGGTCATCAAACCCATGCCATAAATGGTTACGCTGCAGAGTGAAATCATCCTGACGAACAATCCGATCGTCTTTACCCGTTAATGCGTTAAATTTAAACTCATGTTCACGACTTAATGTCGCTTGCCAGCGGTTATCGTATTGATAGCCAAGTTGATAAGCAGCAAACGCATTTTTACTGTCCCATGCCGCCATGATCTCATATTGGTGGCGACCCAATACATCGGAGCCACTAGTAGCAACACCAAATAACGATTGATTATCATCAGACTGCCATACCGGCACCCAATAACGTGGCGCTAACGTCGATAATGGCGAATATCCTGTGGGCTGACTTTTCTCTGTCGCAGTGACCGTGGCTATCGGAGCCGCATTCACGGTGTTAGCCACCGGTAGCGTCGATAGCGGTATATCGGCAAGTCCTTGCGGATTCTCTACACGGCGCAGATGGTAACCATCATGCTCATACGCTTGATAAACAATCCCTTCAGGCCCCGATTGCGGTGAAAATGCACCGCCGATTTCTGCGGTTAATTGTTCAACGATATTGGTTTGCAAATCAAGACGATAAATCTGATAACGCCCAGTATAATCGGCGCTGAACAGTAAATCGCCTTGCGCAGTAAAGCTCAATTGATGTTCAGTAGCGGCGGTTTCAGTGACCGCCATCCAGCTTTGCGTTGGCTGATCAAAACGCATAATATTCCACGACTGAAAAGGCGCTTTCACTGTGGCATAAATATCACCGTTTGGTGACACGGCCATATCGCCTAATACCCAATTGGGTTCACCCTGCCACAATTGCGTTTGCTTGCCATTTAATTCGATTTGCCATAACTCAGCCAGACCTTGCTGATGACGGACCGCAAAAATGCTTTGCCCATCGTTACTCCAGCGTGCTTGCGCAAAGCGTTGCTGCTCAGTTAAACGCTGCCACTGACCATCAACATAACGATACAGATCATTAAAAACACGCCCATCAACATACGAATTGATCTGCGAAACCACTAGCCCTTGCGTCGGATGCGAGTCGATGCTGGTTAAGCTTTTGGTACTGACCAGACTTTGCCATTGACCATGCTTATCATCCCATTGAGCAAGGTTAGCGCGATCGTCGCCATTTCGACGCCAAGCGAGCAACGTGTCATTGTCATGGGCTAACAAATACTCAAATGGCTGAGCATCGAACTCATGGTAAGTAAACGCCTCATTCGAAGTCAGTTGATCGGCAAACTGCGTGTTCAAATCGGCACGAAACTCTTCCCAAAGCGCGAAAAAATCTTTCCCAAAAATGTGTCTAGCACTGAGATTTAAGAAAAGTCCCGGAACCAAATAGCCACTGTAATCGGTTAAAAAGGCCTGAACAGACTCTTCACCATAGGTTTTGGCTAGATACTGAACAAAATAAGCACCATACAAATAGTTACTGCCAAAGGGCAAACGCTTATTCGCCACCACCACTTGTTCAATATCGGCTAACTCACCACTCGCCACTTCCATACGCATCTGCATTGCAAAGTGACTGTTGTGTAATCGACCCACACCATGATCGTTTTGGCTTTCCATATAGACCGCCAAACCTTCCAATAGCATCGAGGGGGTAAGAGCATGTGGGAATAAAAGAGGATGACGGCCGACAATGCCTCGTCCAATGGTAACAGCACCATCATTCATTTCCATATGAATAATATGGGTATATTCATGACGGATCAGTAAATGCAGCCACTCATCATTACCTTCTAAGCCATTCACATCGCTAGGTGGATTGATGATCAGACGTATCTGTGCGTAAGGCAGTGGCGTAGCCCATCCGTTAGAGTAATCATAATCATCGACAAGTGTGAGATGAGTTCTCTCCACTGGCATTTGTGAAAACTGAATCGCAAGCTCTTGATGAACCTGCTCAGCAATATCTAATGCTCGTGCTGCACTACTGGCGAGTTCACTACGAAAATGGACCACAAAATGCGCAGATTGCTGTGTTTGCCAAACCTGCCCCGCTTGATCCCAAGCGACAGGCTCCGCTAACACGTGAGGGGAGTGAAGCCCAAGGCAAGCCATCAAGCCCATAATCGGAGAAAGTGCCAATGTTTTCGACATAGTAAACAGCGATCCTATTAGTGATTAACAGTATTTATTATAAAGATAAATATCAAAATCATTCAGTCATGAAATGTATGGTTTTGTCTGAATCTAACCCCATAAGCAAGTGCATTAACACCGATTGACCTCAATGACAAAGTATGCGGGATGAATTGTGGTAAAGGATGATTACCAAAACAGATAACGTACACTCCAAGTCAGCACTGGCTCGGTGAAATTCCTATCGACTTGATGATTAACGCCAACCTCCACCGAGCTCACCCAATCGGATAAAAAAGGCGTTTCCCATTCAACACTGATGCCGACATCACGCCAAGTCCCAGAGACATCACGTAACGCTTGATTATGTTTGTCCGCATAGCGAGACCAGCCATTGATACTCCACTCATCATTAAGCTGATAGGAGCCATCAATCAGCCACTGTGATCCGACAGCATTTGACCAATCCTTTTGCCATGCTAATGAGGCCGACAGTGATTCAGTAAATAAATACCCGATACGCAAACTTGAACCGATTCGTGATGAGCCCTGCTCTTCGCTCAATAAGACTGGGCCAACGGTAAAATAAGCCTTGTCCCAATAAGGCATAGGTAAAGCCAGCCCCGCTTCACCTCCCTGAGCAAAAAACAGTCCAAACTCCGTCTCTTTTTCGTAAGCAATGCTCGGTGACCACTCCCATTTGGTTGATGAACTCACCGCAGGGCTATCAATACCAAAACTGGCCCCAAGGCTAAACTCATCACAACGCACCACGCCGACCCATAGGGTCAGCGTGAGCACGATGATAGCTTGGTAAGCGAGAATCATCGTTGGATTAAGCATCCGATAACCTCTTCTTACGGTAAACGTCTTTCCACATCTGATCTTGATGATCGCCCATCAGATGGCAAATAATGCCCGAACGCTTGAACAGATAAATGATGCCAACCGATAATGAACATAGAGTAAAGATCAGCAAGAAATTATTGGGTAAAGTCGTTCCCATCTTTGCTGAAGCCCAAGTAAGCAACGGACCCCATAAGAAGATAAAAATCGACTTATGGAAGATAAACACGGTTAGTGAGTACATGCCAATCCAATTGAGTGGTCGCCAGCTTAAGCGAATTCCCGCTTGATGCAGTGTTAAAATTAAACCAATCACCAAAAATTCCGTGCCCCAAATCCCGAGACGACCAATGGTATCTTCTGCTAAGGCATGCTCTTCGGCATAGACATCATGCAAATCAATCGTCGCGGCTTGACCATTCAAGAAATAAAGCGATAAAGCCACCAGCGCAATACCCAATACAAGTTTATTCAGCGCATCACGTTTTTCAGCGTAATGATGCCACACCCACCCGTAGAGGAAACCAAAACACCCACTGGCCATAAACAGATCTAACCGCGCATCCAACTCATAACCGGGATGAACATGGGTTTGCATCCATAGTTCAGCATGCTCTAGTAATGATGTCACACCCAACTGACTGACGATGGTACTCAATACGGTCAACACCAACATGCCGCGAATACCAAAAAAGGCGTAAACAATAGAGAAAAAAGCCAGTAACGTCATCCATAGCATGACCGGATAAAATGAAATTGCCTCACCAAAGTTAGGAGCAATAATAAAACCTTCAATGTACAACACAAAAATAATGCTCAAAAACAGAGCCAGTTTTTTCACCAGTGTTGCTCGCATATGCTCAGATGATCGCGCCGAAAGATTAAAGGCCGCTAACGCTAAATAGACTTGACTCACCCAAGGAATCAACCATGCTGAGACTTGTCCGGTAAAACTGTCCATCGGGACAAGTTGCCCCAACATTGGTAAGTGTGAACGATATAATGTCTCATAAAAATCGCTCTCTTTAGGGAAAAAATCCACATACCAATAGTTTAAATACCCCGTATAATGTTCAAAGATGGCCATAAAAATAACCAAGCCGCGTAAAAAGTCGAGGCCGACTAAACGCGTACGGTTTTCATAGGGTTGTATAGAATTCATGGGATGATACTCGTACTATTAACGTATTGACCCGAACTATAGTTACTTACTTTTTGTGACACAACTCATGTTTTGTACGCGTATGTATGCAAGCCGTACACAGCACCACGTAATGTACCGTTTTGTCCGCCCCTATTGTATCCACGCTATTTTTAACTGATGATTCACTTATGAAAATTGTACTTATTGAAGACGATGTAAAGCTCGCAGAGCTGCTGACTAGCTATTTGGAAAATAATGAGTTTGAGGTTCATCTAGCTCACGACGGCCTGCAAGCGAGCAGCCTGATTTTGCAAATTCAGCCAGATTTAGTGATTCTCGACCTGATGCTACCCGGTTTAGACGGCTTATCGATTTGCCGAGAGATTCGTAACGACTACAAAGGGAAAATTGTCTTTTTAACCGCCAGTGATGATGATATCGACCATGTCGCCGCCCTTGAGCTAGGCGCCGATGACTTTGTTAATAAGCCGATTAAACCTCGGGTATTATTGGCGAGAATCCGCATGCTATTACGTCGCCAGCAACAAACCGAGTTAGCGCATCCAGACAACGATCATCAGCTTCATTTTGGGCAGCTCAGTATCAACCATAAGCTTCGTCAATGCTCTCTCTCTGGTGAAGATATTGTACTTACCGACAGTGAATTTGACCTTTTGTGGTTACTGGCGAGCCATGCTGAGCAAGTGCTGTCACGCGAGTATTTAGTCAAAGAAACTCGTGGTATTGAGTACGATGGTCTTGATAGAACCATCGACAATAAAGTGGCCATTTTACGCCGTAAACTTGGCGACAGCTCATCGGTCCCAAAACGTATCTTAACCTTACGTGGTAAAGGTTATTTATTTGTCCCAGAAAGTTGGTCATAAAGGGAGACTATGAAACGTCTTTATTTAGAGCTGTATCTCGCTCTGGTCGGTATTTTTATGTTTACTTTAGTCAGTTATGTCACTATTGATGACTGGCTCTCTCCTGATCTTGACTTAGTGGCGCACAGTCAACAAATCCAAAGTACCCTTGAGCTTTTAGAGTTTATTGCCGATCAACAGGGCATTGAAATCGCGCAAGAAAAACTACAGTCGATGATCAAGGCTAACTGGCTTCTCATTGAGCCACTGTCTAAAGACTCGCCGTTACTGACGCCTCAAGTGAAAGAACAATTAGCTAATCATCACGTTTATAGTAATGATGACGATGGCTCTATCTTTATTTTTGAACCAACCGATACCATCTATCATATCTATCGCGATCCAGAAGCTGAGATTTGGATTGCCTCAGAGATCGAAGATTGGGTTTTTGTCCTGGTTTTAATGGGTTGCTTTGCCGTGTACAGCATGGTGATGATGAAGCTATTTATGTGGCGATTCAAACACCTCGAACAAGTAACGCAAGCCTTAGCCAAAGGTGACTTAAGCATTCGAGCAAAAGAGACGGGATCAATGAGATTGGGAACGCTTAACCGCAGCTTTAATGCTATGGCAGATAAAATCTCTCATCTGATTGAAAGTCATAAAATGCTCACCAACGCGATTGCCCATGAGGTGCGCACCCCGTTGTTTCGGATTCAGTGCCAGCTTGATATGCTGCAAGATATGCCAGAAAAAAAGGATAAATACATTGCTGGCATCGAAGATGACATCCACGAACTCGAAGAGATGATTAACGAGCTGCTTCGCTTAGGTAAAATGGAAACGACGCCATTAACCTTCATTAGCCTCGACCTAGCGCAATGGCTGCCAACGCAAATCGAAAAATGGCAAATCGAGTCGCCAGTAACCATTGAATTGCAAGCGCCACAGCAATGGCCAACGCCACTAGTCGATAGTAATTTATTCAACCGGGCAATTTCCAACGTGGTACGCAATGCTTCTCGCTATGCCAAGCAGCAAGTAAAAATCAGTGTCAGTTGTGATTATATTGATTGGACAGTGACGATTGAAGACGATGGTCCCGGGATCCCGGAAACCCATTGGCCACATATTTTTAAACCGTTTTATCGCGTCGGATCGGCGCGAGATAAGGCCAGTGGTGGTTTTGGATTAGGATTAGCGATTGCTGAACAAATCGCCCGTCAACATCATGGGCATTTGATAGTAACCTCGAGCTCGAGTTTGGGTGGAGCTTGTTTTGAATTCACCTTACCAAGCAATGACAACGTCAAATCGGCATAAATTCCATTCAATCACTAAAAAAAGGCTCAACAGAAGCAATAATCGCGCAACTGCTTAATCGATTCGCCAGCGTAATTTCAAATACTGACGTCGGCTCTATCGACAGCGCCTTACCACTCCAATAATCATACCAATGAACAGGTTGAGTCGCCGTCAAGACAAATGTACCCGCCTCCTCTTGATAGTTAAATAAACAGTGTAATTGATGGTGAGGGGTTAAAGTTAATCGGGCATGATTCATCGCCAAAGACATCCATGTCGACGATGCTTGAGTCTGTTGCTGGCGAACAATTAATTTCTGAAGACTTGCTTGAGCAAAAGGAGACAATTCCGGCAGCGGATCACCCGATAATAAGAAACCGCCACAGGCCAAAAGAACATTGCGGTGAAATTCATAACTGGCATGCTCAGTTGCTTGGTTCGGTAATGAGATAAAAGTCGCACAATCTGGATCAATTTGCCATAACCGACGATGCTGCCAACTACGATAAAAAGTTTCTTTCGCAATTTGCTCAAAACGAGAAGCATGACGTTCAACATCATCAGATACTCGCATTGCATCCACCAGACCGAGCGATGGCCACATCGGCGCATTACACCCCAATAACCAAGCATCACCAGCACCGTCAGCTATCGCTCGCATCCCCATCCGATAAGCCTCAACCCCAGTCACTCCCGATAGATAACGATTCCCTTTTAGCGTTCCCCAATAATTAGCATCCAACTTGAACAGCTCAACGCCCCACTCTTCTCGCATGGTTTTGATCACGTGAGTTAAATAAGCCTGAACCTGCGGATGAGAACCATCCAATACATACCAAGGCGTACAGCGCCAGCCACCGTAAGTGATCTTTTCAGCTTCAAGTGGCTGTCCATGCGCATTACTGACAAACCAGTCGGGATGTTGCTGGAAAAGTTTAGATTCTGGTTGAGCAATAAATGGAGCAAGCCATATTGCAGGCTTTTTTCCAGCCAGTTTAATTTCCTGGATAAGATTTTTCACCCCACCGGAAAATTTTGCTGAAGGTGTCAACCAATCTCCCATAAAAGCTTGATACCCATCATCCAATAGCACCCACTCTAAATCCGCCAACTCACCTTTCATGACAGCAAGATTTGACCTGATATTCTGTTCATTCACATCAGCATAATATGCATACCATGAACACCAGCCAATGGGCGCTGGTTTGGTTATTCCATCACGTGGTTTATGATGATTTTTGATAAGCTCGGCATACTGTTGATAGATGGTCGATAAGGAGGCGTCTTGCAAAATAGCGACCGACTCTAAAGTATGATCAGTCCACTTACTGGGATCGATGCGCTCCCCATCAATTGATGCGACTAAATAAGTTTTTCCTAACTCATTGATCAATTCAAAATAGCCTGCAAATCGCTGGCAAGAGGTAAAACCAAACAACAGGTATCCATCTCTATTCTCAACCACAAAATAGTTGTAATAACGCTTATTAGCATGGTTCGGATAAATTCGATAACTAAGGCTATTATCTGGACAACGGCCTATATCGATAGGGCAATTCAACGTCCCCGATGTTTGACACAACATTTGAAAGCCATCACCAATCACCCGAGCATCCATATCGACATTCAATACTGTTCGAAACAGCCTATACTGCTCAGCTAAGGGCTTAGCCTTGTCTCCACAATAAGAAAAATGCAGTTCGTGACCTTGTAATTGAGCCTTTAAATCTGGTTCGAGTAATTCAATTTCTCGATCATATGGTAAAGTCAACGTTATCATCAGTTCAGCCAAGAAAATTAATCATATTCCATAGTGTGTAGTGAATGAGCCTCACATATCGTTATACGGTTCACACTTTCCCAGTACCTGGTTGCAAATGATTCCGACCCTCGACTAAATCCCTTTTTCGTGGCTTTCATTAACCGCATAAGCACAAAGAAACACTCTTGTGATTTCATCTAGTAACTTAATTTGACTGGTCGCATCAGGCAGTTCATAGTTAGCAATTAACTGCGGCCATAAAAAACAACCATGAAATTGACTGATCATCATCATTGCAATGAGTTTGCTTTCACCATGTCGAATACGCCCATCCTCCATTGCGTCTATAATCCACTGTTGTAACACCACGTCAGAGCCATCAACTATTGATAAATATTTCGCAGTCAGTTGTGCGATACTGCTCGGCACCTTAGTGACAGCTGTGTGTGATGACGGCTGATGCGTTCAATAATGTGCGCGAAAAAATCGAGCAGATTGAACTACCTGCTGGCTATGAGCTGATTTGGTACGGTGAATACAAAGCCTCGAAAGATGCCAACGAAGGCTTAGCGATCTCCGCGCCTTACGGCTTCGCGGCGATGATTCTCGCAGTGGTGTTTATGTTTAACGCACTGCGTCAGCCACTCGTGATCTGGATGACGGCTCCTTTTGCCGTCGTGGGTGTCACCATTGGCCTTATCGCCTTTCAAACCCCATTCGAGTTTATGGCGATCCTCGGTTTCCTAAGCTTGATTGGTATGATGGTGAAAAACGCGATTGTGTTGGTTGACCAAGCGGATGCGGAAATTCGCGAAGGTAAACAAGCTTATTTCGCAATCATTGATGCGGCGGTCAGCCGTGCACGCCCAGTTCTGCTAGGCGCATTCACCACGATTTTAGGTGTGGCTCCACTTTTGGTAGACCCATTCTTTAAGAGTATGGCGGTCACCATTATGTTTGGTTTGCTGTTTGCCACCATTCTGACCTTAGTCGTGATCCCGCTCTTTTATGCTGTGCTGTTTAGAGTGAACGTCGCCAAAGCGTAATTAAACGACCGGAATCAACCCACAAGTTTGAGAATCGAGCCTTGTGGGTTAACACAATAGTGTTCATACGTCTCTATTAGTTATAATAGATCCAACCGCTCCCGATTCGCCAAAAACGACAAAGCCCGCCAATAAATAGCGGGCTTTGTTACATAAACTGGTGCGTCTGAGTGGACTCGAACCACCGACCCCCGCCATGTCAAGGCGATACTCTAACCAGCTGAGCTACAGACGCAAAAGTAACATTCTCTTTGGTGCGTCCGAGTGGACTCGAACCACCGACCCCCGCCATGTCAAGGCGATACTCTAACCAGCTGAGCTACGGACGCATCACTTGAGAACGAGGAGGATATTAGCGATTGATGTTAGCTAGTGCAAGTCTATTTTCTATGTTTTTGAACTGATTGGCTTTTACATCACCAATTTGCTGTTTTTTTACTCGCCACACTTGCGGAATTAAGCCATAAACATGGCACTGTAGTGATAATGGAAGGTAAACATCCACAAGCACGAATAAAATAGCTAACCAAAACGACTTCTTTTTTTGTGATTTAGATTCAAAAATATTATTGATTGCTGAAACCAAATAAGTACTATAGCGCATATGAATTAGGTAATATGCAATTGAGTCTTTAAAACATGGATGCAAAGTTATTTGGCAATTCGCATGCGTTAAGAACATCAGTTCTAACTCGGTTAAGCCTGTTTATGACGGCTATGGCTCTATTTTTTGCCATGTTCAATATTACCTATCAACAATTCTACTTTTTAGCTGGCTTAGAATTATTGTTTGCTTGCCATTCAGCCTATATCCATCAGTTGACAAAACGGAACCAACACTCTAGTCGACACATTCGGTGGTATGCCTATTTTTTAGTCACTATTATTAGCATTGCTACCTACAGCCAGCCAATGGGCAATGGTCTGTTTTTATGGAGCCTACTTTGCCCAGTCCTTTTGTATGTTTTGTTAGGCTTAAAGCAAGCACAACTCATCACCGGACTCGTTCTCACAATCCAAATACTCAATATTTTTCACCAATCATTGCATCCAACCGGTTACAACAGCGAAGTAACCTTGATCAATCTCATCGTTTGCTATTGTGGCATCTGGATTATTGCCCACAGCTATGAGTTTAACCGAAATAAAATTGAAAATACGTTAACTTATTTAGCATCAAGAGACTCTCTTACAGGAGCTCACAATCGTTTATCACTCAATGCGGCCTTTCAAAATTTTAAACATCATAAAGACAACCAATCTTCACTATGTCTTTTAATTCTTGATTTAGATTATTTCAAACAAATCAATGATGAATTTGGTCATGATGCTGGAGATAAAGTCTTGATGGATACCAGTCACTTACTCGCTAATATTGTCGGTGACAGTAATGTCTATAGAATCGGAGGCGAAGAATTTTGTATCACGCTATTTGACCATTCACTGAGTCAAGCTGAACATGTAGGTGAACGATTACGTGATATTATGGCGAACCACTTATTCTCTCATCATAACAAACGGATTCAGCTCACACTCAGTGTTGGCATCTGTGAATACCGAGAAGGTGATAACTTAAATGAATTAATAAAACTAGCAGACTTAGAACTATACCGAGCGAAACAAAATGGTCGAAATCAAGTTAGAATTTGTCAAACCTCCAAGGTTTCTTACGATTCATCCCAGATTGAGACTCTTTAATTTTCAAGATCTTTCTGATGATTTTCCACCTCTTCTAACTCATAAACTACATTGTAATTTTCAGTATAAGTGCAGTGAGGTTGACGACTACAAGTAAAAAATCTTCGCCCTTTAAATTCTCCTTGGCTGGCAACCTTTATAACCATAGGGCTACCGCAGCGTTTACAAAAGCGGATTTCTTTATCAGGTTCAATCAAATCAATATGCGCAGCAAGTAGTCGGCGCAATTTCCCCACTTGATAGCTGTATTTGATGGTGGCCCCAATCAATGGGATATTAGCTGATTGGCAAACATGTAATAAAAGTTTTTGTCTTTCTAATTTACCCTTAACTAATGGTTTACCATCGTCTAATTCAATAATAACTCTTGGCTCTAAGCTACGAGCGTCACACACAATAAAGTTAAAATAATTTTTAGCGATTCGCTGATAGGCAGCAAACTGGCTTTTTTTCTTTAACTTCTTCCCAGGGGTAACGACATTTGCCATATTTACTTTAGCTAACACAATACCATGGTCACCCACTGCTGCTCTTAATGCATGATAAAAAGTACTTTCAGAAGCATTCAGTAATGCCCCCTGCTTCTTATAAGAGTAATCTTTGTCACTTTCTTGACGAATAACGTACTTCTGAATAAAAACGAAGAAAATAACCAATAATGCAAGGATAATAAATATGTTCGTCATAGTACCTATTTGAAACCAAGATGGTTAAAAAATGCAATCATCCATCATACTGACTAACCGACCAATTTCAGGTTTAGTAATGGTATCATTCGCGCCTAATGATAATGCTTTTGCTCGGTTATCATCGCTCATTAATGACGAAAACATAATGATAGGAGTATTATTATAGGCCTCATTTTCACGTAACCGCTTGACCAAATGCATTCCATCCATTCGAGGCATTTCTACATCGGTCACCAAAGCGTTAATTAACTCACTGACCGGCAGCTTTTCTTCGTTAGCAATACGTTGAATATCCATCAACTTTTCATAAGCTTCCCCACCATCTTTACAAGCAATAACGTTATAACCAGCAGAGCTTAAGGTATCTTGGATTAAACTCCGAATAAAAGCTGAATCATCGACGACCATCACCGTTTTTGCATTACGCTTGGTCACCATTTTCTGATTAAGATCAACAGAACGATCGACTTTAACGTCATATTTTTCCATACTTAGTTCTGGATTAATGTCAGCAATGATCTTTTCAAAATCCAGAATCATGATCAATTTATTTTCTTTTCTTACTACCGCTACCACACAATCTTGTTCACCAGATTCAAGAAACTGACTTGGTGACTCAACATCATTCCAGGATATGCGGTGAATGCGGCTAATACTGTCAATCAGAAAACCATTTGTCATGCGGTTAAAATCAGTCACAATCACATACTTATTATCGACACCTTTTCGAGTTGGCACCCCCAGCCACCCGGCGAGATCCACCAAAGGGGTTAAAATATCGCGTGAAGAAAAAACACCGAGCATGTGAGGCTGAGCATTCGGGTAATCTGTGGTTTCTGGCACCCGGATCACTTCTCGAACTTTGGCCACATTAATACCGTAGTAACAAGTTTTTGTTTCACCACTAGGCAACAGTTTCTCCAAGTGGAACTCAATAATTTCGAGTTCGTTAGTGCCGCTTTCTAATAAAATAGTACTGCTTGAATTACTCATAGTGCTCACATCTTTAAGGCAAGTCGACGATATAGTTCCATCTCTTTAGTATACACCCAACTTTTCGTAAATATAATCAACCACACAATATTGACTCTCTATTTTGTTAGCTATCGCTGATATTTCAAAGACAGAGCAAAAAGTACTTTCCACACTAAGCACAAAACTTGCGTTCATGTTGGTCTGCAAAACGCACCATATAAATCCATTTCATGAAAGAACATTCATTGAAAATCATCATTTTTAACATAATGATTTAAAGGAATAAAATAAATAAAAAGGACGAAAAATACTGATAAATCTATTAACTATTTTTTGCAAATTTGCACTTCAAAACTTGCGGTTGATCACACTAAGATTTGCTTATTTTTTACCCAATCCGATTGTTACCCTATATAATCATCTAAGGCGTAAAAGTTATTACCATTCTAGACTAAATTATAATTATTAAATCATGGTAGTTAGCTCACCCTTACATTGTCAGGAGGATAGTAAAAATGGAAAAAGATGCTTTAGGTATATGCCTTTCACGAGACATGCTAAACGAGCATCTCCTTTCGACGTTTACTCATGTCCGAGCGTATGAATTAGAAGCCGAAGACAGCCAGAGTTTACGCGTCTTGCTTGCGTTCCCACAAATGTCAGGAAAGGATGTGTTGACCACAATGCAAGGGACAAAACACCTTGTATGGCGAGCCGATTTCTTATGCCCTTACCATTTCTCATAAAATGAGTAAATAAACACATTGCTGGTTCGAGTTTTCGAATCAGCAACCTGATTTTGGTCATAACAAAAAACTACTCAAGCCAGTAGAAAATCTATAGTATAGAGTATTAACTCTAAACCAAATTCTGAACGGAAAGATGAAGCCAAAATCACTCACTCTCTTGATATGCTCATTACAGGGTATTTCATCAGTATCGGCCGCCCCCATTTCCTTCCAGCAAGCTTGGGAAATTTTGCAGCAAAGTAACCATTCATTAGCCGCAGAAAGAGCCAATGTTGAACGTTATCAATATTTGCAAAATGCGTCAGGTGCTCTTGATTTGCCTAGTATTACACTAGGGGCCACCTACACTCGGCTGGATAAAGAACTTTCCGTATCAGGCAAGCAGCTGATTGAGAATACAACGGTAGATTCTTCAATGGCGTCGATAATTGCGGGGTTACTTTCTAACTCGAATATTAATCCTGCTAAGATAACCACTCATTTATCTGAACGCGATATATTTAGCTCTTCCATTAGAGCAATATGGCCCATTTTTACTGGAGGGCGAATTAATGCCGCACAGACTGCCGCTGAAGGGAAAAAAGAAGAAGCACAAAGTCAACTGGCGATGGTGACACAAGCTCGTTATGAAGATTTAGCGAAATATTACTATAGCGTGGTGTTAGCAAAAGAGGTGCTCAAAACTCGAGTGGCGGTAGAGCAAGGCCTAACCCAGCACCGAAACAATGCATTAAAACTTGAGCAACAGGGGCAAATTGCACGCGTTGAACGCTTACAAGCAGAAGCCTCGCTAGATAAAGCGATGATTGATCGTAAAAAAGCAGAAAAAGATCTCGATATCGCTCAAAGTGCACTGACTCAGATATTAAATGAAAATCAGCTTGTTGAACCGGGTGGCCCGCTTTTTATCAACCAGAGCTTACCACCACTATCCGCCTTTGTTGAACAGACGTTGTCTACCTACCCAGGCTTACAATTACTCGCGGCAAAAGAGAAGCAAGCCAGCAGTTTGATTAAAGCAGAAAAAGGTAAATACTATCCAGAGGTTTATGCCTTTGGTAACTATAGTTTACATGACGATGACTCGTTGGCTAGCCAAATGAAACCAGATTGGATGGTCGGTATCGGTGTCAGTATTCCTCTTCTTGAAAATACTGGACGAAGTGAGCAGGTAAAAGCGGCTAATAGCACGGTTTCACAAGTCCGTTTTTTACGCGCTCAAGCCAAACAAGATCTTACGGTTTTGGTTGAAAAAACCTATAAGGAAGCAGAACAAGCGCTCGAAGAAGTACAAGGCCTTGATTCTAGCTTATCCCTCGCACGGGAAAATCTAATTCTTCGGCAGTCGGCCTTTAACCAAGGTCTTGCCACCTCTTTAGATGTGGTGGATGCTGAACTCTATGTCGCTAGCATCCGTACTCAACAAGCTGTCGCCGGATTTAATTATCTCATTTCCTTGTGTAAACTCTTGGCCCTCTCTAGTGAAATGAACACATTTTCACACTATACAGAGATGGCTATCCCCCTAACAATGCAATTTACCCAAGACCTGACTTCACAAAAGGAACCATCATGAAAGCAGTGAAATTGGCTCTTCTTACTATCACTACCATCACAGCTATCACTTGGATCGGCTACCAATTTTATCAGGCCTATCAGCCTCAGCCCATGCGTATTCAGGGACAAATTGAATCGCAACAATACAGCATTTCATCAAAAGTTCCTGGGCGTATCGATCAGGTATTTGTTCGTAAGGGGGATGAAGTCAAAAAGGGACAGTTGATATTCACGCTACATAGCCCGGAAATTGAAGCGAAACTTGAACAAGCTTTAGCAGGTCAAAAAGCCGCTGGAGCTTTAGTTCAAGAAGCAGAAAAGGGATCCCGCAACCAACAAATTCATGCCGCACGTGATCAATGGTTAACGGCCAAAGCTGCCGCAGACCTTGCCCAAAAGACCTATCTACGGGTAAATAACCTCTATAAAGACGGGGTGATTTCTGAGCAGAAACGTGATGAAGCAAACACTCAATGGCAAGCGGCTAAACATACAGAAAGCGCAGCCTTTCAAATGTACGAAATGGCTAAGGAAGGAGCGCGCAAAGAAACCATTCTCGCGGCATTAGAAAAAGAGCGGATGGCAGCAGGTGCCGTTGCTGAAGTTGAAGCCTATGCAGCAGATACCCGTATAGAAAGCTGGTTTAACGGTGAAGTTTCTCAGGTACTTCTGCATGATGGAGAGTTAGCACCGCAAGGTTTTCCTGTCGTCACCGTAATTGATACACAAGATTCTTGGGCAGTATTTAATGTGCGGGAAGATCGACTACAAAACTTCGCAAAAGGGCAAACATTCAAAGCCTTTCTTCCCGCTTTAAATCAATCCATTGAGTTTAAAGTCACTCATATTGCCGCGATGGGTGATTTTGCGACTTGGCGTTCTACCGATGCCACTCAAGGTTTTGATCTACGAACCTTTGAAGTTGAAGCTCGCCCGACTCAGGCTGTAGAAGGCTTAAGAATGGGTATGACTGTCGCTGTTGAGCTCTGAGCTATGCTGCATCATCTACCTTCACAATGGCAATTATTACGCCATGATCATTGGCTACTCTCTTGCTTAACATGGGTTCCGGTATGCATCGGAGCCTTACTGTGGTGGATTTTCTCACAAGGAGTGCTACACAATTTGCCGGTGGGGGTTGTGGACTTGTCACAAAGCCAGCTCTCACGTCAACTGACTCGCTATTTAGATGCATCTTCAACCCTTGCCGTTACGCACCAATATCAAACCGTTGCGCAAGCAAAGGATGATTTAATCACTAGTCAAATTTATGCCTACGTAATCATTCCGCCGCAGTTTGATAAAAAAGTTTATCGAGGAGAACAACCCAAAGTAACCTCTTTTTATACTAGCCAATACATCTTAGTAGGACGTTTGATCAATTCAGCCATTCTTCAAGCTCAAGGAACCCTTAACGCACAAATAGAAGGGCTAAAAACCTTAGCTCATGGTAATCAAACACCGCTAAGTGCCATGGGAAGGGCTGTTCCTGTCCAAACCCAAATGACCCCCTTATTTAATAAAAACAATAATTATACCCAATTTTTAGTCTCAGCCGCCGTGCCTGCTGTATGGCAAATCTTTATTGTCGTTCTAACTATTATGATCTTAACCGCCAATTATAGAGAATATGGTCTACACCACTGGCTCGAGGATCGACCGCTACGACGTTTAACCGCAACCCTGACTCCTTATGCAATTATTTTTCTACTACAGGGCATTATTTTTCTTGTCTGTTTTTATCGATTTATGCAATGGCCAATGCACGGTAGCCTCTCTGTGATCTTTTTTGCTCAAGCGATTACCGTAATCGCCTGTATTATCATGGGCTGCTTTTTTTATTTTCTGACTCTCGATCCAGCACGAGCGATGAGCTTTGCTGGTGCGTTCACAGCACCAAGTTTTGCCTTCATGGGCGTTACTTTTCCAGCTTCAGATATGAATAGCCTTGCTTTAATTTGGCGAAACTTATTACCAATTAGTCACTATATTGAAGTACAGCTTTCACAGGTCAATTATGGGCTAACTGCCCTTCAATCGTTGCATCATTTAGTTCCAATGATCGGCTACTTTATTCCACTATGGCTCACCCTTGCCTTGATCCGTAAACATCAAAATAAAGAAACCGTATCAGGGGGTGAACATGACCTTGTTTAAACTATTGAAAGCGGAGCTTAAAGCACTACTCACGAATCCTGTCGTCATGCTAACGATGTTAGGTGGGGTTGTCTTTTATTCCTTCCTCTATCCGCTTCCCTATAGCCAACAAACACCAAGAGAGCTGCCCATCACCGTGGTGAATTTGGATAAAAGTCAAACCAGTTATCAACTTGAACGAATGGTCGACGCAACACCTCAAGTGCGTATTGTTCAGCGCGATCCTTCTATTGAGGACGCTAAACTGGCTTTTCTACATGGTGATGTCAGCGGAATTTTAGTAATTCCTGAACACTTTTATAAAGACTTACTGCTTGGGAAAAGCCCAACGCTAGCCTACGCCGGAGATGCGGCCTATTTTCTGGTCTATGGCACGATCGTTGAAGGTTTAGCGCAAGCAGGAGGAACTTTAGCTGCGAAAGTCAAAATTTCCCGCCTAATCGTCGAGGGGGAACCACTAAGTATCGCTCTCGATCATGTTTTCTCACTAAAATCAAATCAAAAACCGGCATTTAATCCTCGTATGGGATACATAGATTATGTAGTTCCAGCTGTTTTTGTACTTATTTTGCACCAAACTCTGATCATGGCTGTCGGCTTACTGGTCGGGACGCAAAAGCAAGGTAACGGATATTGGAGCCGAGTGTCACCGCTTCGCTTAATTCTCATACGTAGCCTTCTCTTTTCAGCCTGTTATTATCTATTAAGCCTATATTACTTTGGTGCAAGCTTTAGCCGTTTAGGCGTTAATACATTAGCACAACCGATTGATCTTCTTTGCTTGTTATTTCCATTTCTCCTAAGTGCCAGCTTCATTGGTATTTGGCTTGGAGCATTAACGCCAAGACGAGAGCTGGTCACGGTCATTGTTTTATTCAGCTCCTTGCCATTAGTTTTCTCGGCTGGTTTTATTTGGCCAATTGAAGCGCTTCCTAAACCTATCACATGGTTAGCGAATTTATTTCCCAGCACACCTGGGATTCAAGGTTTTTTAGCTTTGAATCAAATGGGGGCAGAATGGCGACAGATCGCTCCACAATGGACACTGCTTTGCTTACAAACCCTAGGGTGGGGGTGTCTAGCTTGGTGGCAATTTAAACGTACAGGTAAAGGATCGCTCGTGCATCGAGATTAAACGCTATTCTTGCCACTGTTTACGCATGCGAGCGACAGTGGCGGTATCCACATGATGAATATTATCAAACTGCCCTCGGCATACTTTAATCTCCAATAGAGCTTGATACTTTTGAGCTAACTGACGGTATGCATCCATCTCCCATTGGCGGACAAACGTATTCGCGACAACAACACTCTCGCCCCGTGCTAACCAATACTCCGTCTGCTGTTGACACCACGTATGAGCCTGAGATAGCGCTTCTGGGCGATAACAATAGTCACCGTGCTCATTGATAAAATACATATCGGCTTCTATGTGTATTGCCGGTAATGTTTTAGCAAGCGTTGATTTTCCTGATCCAGGAAGTCCACGAATCAAAATAAGCGATAAAGCCATCATGAATTCATCCATTTGTTTATCCAAATCACTTGGCAGTGCAAATAGTTAACCAGTTATGCCCTTCCTAGCAGGGGTATTGGCTACGTTCGTTCACCCCAATCACATCGCCTGTCTATGCTCATGGAGGTTCACGCACTTGTCGCCTACCTACAACTCCAAGTGATTGGGGTATACATTAAATTAAGACCAATATTTTACTCTCGACTTTTTCCAACAACTACGCTATAAGTCTAGAAGTATAGACGTCCACAAAAAGTCAGGGAGAATGTCGTGCCAATTAAAATTCCCGATCAACTACCAGCTACTGATGTTTTACGCAAAGAGAATATCTTTATCATGGCTGAATCTCGCGCTTCAACCCAAGAAATCCGACCGTTAAAAGTTCTTCTCTTGAACCTTATGCCGAAGAAAATCGAGACCGAAACTCAATTTTTGCGCCTATTATCTAACTCTCCGCTTCAAGTCGATATTGAGTTATTGCGGATTGATGATCGGCCCAGTAAAAATACCCCCGAAGAACATCTTAACGCTTTTTACCGTCAATTTGATAAGGTTCAACATCGTAATTTTGACGGTTTAATCATTACCGGTGCACCTTTAGGTTTAGTACAGTTTGAAGACGTTGCTTACTGGAACCATCTACAACGCATAATGGCATGGGCCAAAGAGCATGTAACCTCTACCTTATATGTTTGTTGGGCTGCTCAAGCTGCACTCAAGCTACTTTATAACCTGCCCAAACAGACTCGACCTGAAAAACTGTCTGGGGTTTATTACCACAATATCCATCAATCCTTTCATCCCCTATTACGAGGGTTTGATGATACATTCCTTGCTCCACATTCTCGCTACGCTGATTTTGATGCGGATTACCTAGCACAACAGACTGATTTAGACCTTCTCGCCACGTCTGAGATGGCGGGCGTCTACTTAGCAACAACAAAAGATAAACGCCATGTATTTGTCACTGGTCACCCCGAGTATGATGCCGACACACTCCATCAAGAATATGTGCGAGATTTAGCTGAAGGGCTACAGCCCCCTATCCCAATTAATTATTACCCTAACGACAATCCAGATAATCAGCCGAGAGCAAGTTGGCGTAGCCATGGACATTTATTATTTTCTAACTGGCTCAACTACTGCGTATATCAACAAACTCCCTACGATCTCGAACACTTTAGTGAAGATCGATTTACTAGAGACGACTAGCCTCCATCAATCGTATCCAAAGCAGCGCCTCACGCTTTGGATACACTAAGATTGCCAACTGGCTCGCATTGTTTTTCTTACGCTATTCTTGCTTGGTTCGATTTATCTATCATGGCTTATATACCAAGCTTCGGTTTGAGTCTTAAGGAGCAACGCCATGAAATACCTGTCAGCATTAACTCTATCAATAGGGCTAATGGGCTGCGTGACCATTACTGAACAAGAACAAGCGGAATCGCTCAGTACGCCAATTGAAATGGCAGAGTCACGCATCGAACTTGGACTTGGCTATTTAGAAAACGGTAGTAGGATCAAAGCTCGTCAAAATTTAGAAATCGCCCTGCAACACGCTCCTCACTACTATCGCTCGCAACTGTCTATGGCACATTACTTTGAAACCGTTGGTGAAAAAAAATCAGCGGCGCGCTTGTATCAACAAGCACTGCGCGATAACCCCCACAATGGTAACGTGCTCAATAATTACGGAACATTTTTATGCAAAGAAGGAGACTACGCAAAAGCGGATCAGTTTTTTATACGCGCAGTAGAGCAACCTTATTACTATTTGATCCCTGCGAGTTACGAAAACGCGGCATTCTGTGCCCTAAAAGCTAATGATGCGCTCAAAGCTAAACAATATTTTAAACGCGCCTTGGAACACGATCCCACGCGAATGAATTCGCTACTCCAATTGGCTAAGCTACAAATGGATGACAACGAATTTAACTCGGCACGTATCCATTTAATGCAGCTACATCAACGATATGGCTATCAAAAAGCATCATTACAATTATTAATTGAATTAGAACAGCGAGCAGGAAATCATGCACTAGAGAAAAAGTATCAAACGTTGCTCGATAATCTCTCTTAATGTTATTTTTTGATGTTAGTCGGTCGACCATTTTTGCCACCTTTACGGTCACGATAATGGACACGACGTTGACGCTTGACGCTTTTGGCTCGTTGAATCTTTAGGTATTCTCGATAGCCAATTCGGATAAATAGGGCCAAACCAATCAATAACAATAGGCTAAAAATTGCGATGAAAGGCTTACAAAGCCACTCAGGCTGACAGGGTAGATAGAAATCAAAATCCATATTGCCCCCTTGCTTCATATTGACCATGAAAATACTCTAATGACTTTATCGGCTTAATTCATTTTAGCTTGAGGACTTCTTCATTAGAGCGACATTAATGGCTTAATTACCTGTTATTTAACACTAGGTTTTGTTGACCCCAGTGTACAGGGAAATAACTTCAAAATCTGCTTGTTACGATGCTTTTGACAGAAAAAGAGCTAATGCATAATCCACCTGATGGCCTGTAACTGAGTTTATTAATGTGCTCGGCTAAAAATAATCAAACCCTAGCGAAAAGAGAAAAACGATTCACCGCCGATTGCATCACTACGGTTCAAACGCTAAACTCGCTCTCTTTCTGTCATTGAGCTTGATTATGAAACGTATTGTCCTTTATGTGAAAGATAAATGCCCTCACTGTAAAAGTGCCCAGCAATATTTAGATACAAAAGGGATAAAATATCGCTTATGTAATGCGAAAATGGAACGTGGTCGAAAAGAACTGGACGCCTTAGGTGCTCGCAGCGTTCCGGTGCTGAAAATTGCCGATCGGTTGATGATAGGGTGGAACGCCAGTAACTTTGAACGTATCTACCACAGCAAAGGCTAAGTTAAACATACTGTTTGACGAACTCGATAAAGGTTCTATCCGCATTAGAGAGATAAGCATCTTTACGCCATGCCAGCGCAAGATCGAGCCACAACGGAGGATGAAAAGGAACCGCCCTGACTTCAGGTTCATTATCTGTCACTAATTCAAGCAAGGCGGTAATCGCATATTCATGCTTAACAATGCTAAGAATCATGGGTAATAGATTGGTTTCAAAAGAAATATTCGCTGTATGCTGATATTTTTTACAGATATGATCAATAAATTCACGATGAAAATATCCCGGTTTAAACATCACTAATTCATGCGAAAAAAATTGCTGAAAATCAATCACACTCTGTTCTGCCAACTCATGCTTAGAACCCACCACTGCGACCATTTGGGAAGAAAGTAACGGATCAACCTCCAAATCATCCGGCACATCCTGATTTAAAATCACCCCAATATCCAACTCACCAGACAATAACATTTTCCGAATCGATTGAGTTCCCGCATCAATCACCGTCATCTTCAGTTGTGGAAAATGGCTTTTAAACGCCATAACAATTTGCGGGAAAAAATAGCTACCCATCATACTGGGAGCGCCAAGACGAACCTCTCCTTTCACCAAACCTTTTAGCTCATCAATGGCAAGTTGAGCATCTTTGATTTGCCTATCAATTCGCTTGGCATGTTCCAGTAAAACTTGCCCTTCATGAGTTAACGTAATTTTACGATCATCGCGCTTGAAGAGGCTCACCCCAAGTTGCTGCTCAAATTTCTTAATTGAAATACTCAGTGCTGGCTGCGCGATATGTAACTGCTGCGCGGCATAAGTAAAATTTTGCCACTTAGCCACAGCTAAAAAATGTTTTAGATGACGAGTTTCCATTAACCATTAACCATTAACCAAATATATTACAACGATAATTTTAATATATTTTATTAATTAAAAGAAGACTGTTACTTTGATCACATCAACCACTACACTCCACTTGGGTAAGTCTCTATGATTGAACTACACAGCCCACAATATCAGCAAGTCACCTTCGCTTTAGCATTTGGGTCTTTTTTAGTTTTCTGTAATTTATACCTTTTTCAGCCGATGCTACCCTATTTAGCGCACCATTTTATGGTTTCTGAGACTCAGATTAATTGGTTATTCGCCGCATCGACGCTGGCTCTCTCAATCAGTTTAGTCCCTTGGGCCATTGGCTCCGAATCTATTGGACGCCGCCAAGTCATGTTATTTGGGCTATTTGCTATGCCATTGATTGGATTGCTGATGTTGATCAGCGATCACTTATGGGTTTTGGTCTTAACCCGAGCACTAATGGGAATTGCATTAGCGGCATTTGCTTCGGTTGCGGTAGCTTATATGGTAGAAGAACTCTCCCCCCAAGCCTTTAATAAAGCGATTGGTGGCTACATTGCCGCAAACTCTCTGGGCGGGATCTGCGGACGCATTGCCGGAGGGCTACTCACCGATGCATTAGGTTGGCAAACAGCCGTCATCACCATGGCGCTCTTTACGTTATGTGGCGCGGTACTTGTTTTTATCCTTCTTCCTAAACAGCAACATTTCACGCCTCAAAGAGGGATGTTTTTTCATCATAATAAAGCCATGATTCGGCATTTAACCAATCGAACGCTTTGGCTAGCCATGCTGATTGGTGCCACCAATTTCGCACTGTTTGTAAATCTGTACTCAGTCATGGGTTTTCGCTTAGTTGCAGAACCTTACGCACTTCCTATTGGCTTAGCTTCTTTCATTTTCCTCTGTTATTTAGCTGGCACGCTCAGCTCTAAATTAACCAGCCATTGGACGCAACGGTTTGACGCCGTCATCGGTATGGCTCTGGGAGGCATATTGAGCATGCTTGGCATGTGGCTGGCTAACATTGAATCGATTCTATTTATGCTTTTAGGGTTAATTTTGATTAGTTTTGGGGCCTTTTTTACTCATACGCTCGCCTATGCTTGGGTTAGTCAAAAAGCTCCCCAAGCAAAAGCGACCGCGACAGCTTTGTATCTCGTCCACTACTATGTGGGGGGCAGTTTAGGTGGTTTCTATCTGCTCTATTGCTGGCAACATGGGGGTTGGAAAATGGTGACACTTGGCGGCTCAATTATCTACGGTGTACTCTTTAGCTTATGTTGGACACTCAGCCATCAGCATACCCGCTCACAAGAAATACCGCCTTCTTCAACTTATAAATCCGTCCATTAACATGCTAGAATCACACTCCAGACAAATAATAAACGCAGCCCAATGAACTCAACGACCAACCAACAAACTATCACTCAAAAAGTTAATCAATGGCTGAACGATGTCGTGATCGGGCTAAACCTTTGCCCTTTCGCAGCCAAACCACAACGCAATAAGCAAATCAAAATTCACGTCAGCCAAGCGCAAAGCGAAGAAGCTCTTTTGCAAGATATTTTGGATCAACTCCTTGAGCTCGATACCAAAGACCCCGAAGAGTTAGAAACGACGTTGGTAGTTGTTCCTCACTTACTGGCCGATTTTACGGACTACAACTTTTACATTGATTGGATTGAAGCACTGATCCGCCAACAAGATTGGGAAGGTATTTTCCAAGTTGCCACCTTTCACCCAGACTACTGTTTTGCCGGTACGCAACCTAACGATGACGAGAACCTCACCAACCGTTCGCCTTATCCTATTTTTCACCTGATTCGTGAAGAAAGTCTAGAAAAAGTCCTCAAGCATTATCCAAACCCGGAGTTGATTCCTGAGATTAATATTGAGCGGGTTTCCCAACTCACCGATCAGCAGCGTAAAGCACTTTTTCCCTTTCTATTTCGCTAAAATATCAACGGTAATCAGCATAAAACTTAATGGGATTTGACCCTTGAAAATGCTACCCTAGCCGCGTCATTCTTAGTGAGAGAATAAAATGAGCAAATTAACGGCAGATGTGCAAGCTAACCTAGATCTTTTCATCAATCAATCGCAAGAAAATCAATTGGTTTGGGGGCTACGTAACGAAGAAGGCTGGCTCTCTTGTGAATCAACCGAATTCGAAGACAGCGAAGTGATGCCTTTCTGGTCGAGTAAAGAAGATGCACAATTGCATAATGTAGAAGAATGGGCCGATTTTGAAGTATTAGAAATTCCGCTCGATATTTTTGTTGAAGATTGGTTGATCACTTTAGCCGAAGATGGTGTTCTCATCGGTACGAACTGGAATGCGAATCTTGAAGGAAAAGAGATCGAGCCGGCAGAGCTAGCTAAGCTTTACCTATAAACTAACTAAGCTTTACCGGTCAAAAAACAGCCCCAAACGCGCCTAAACTTTTATCCGACCATTCTTTTGTGTTCTAGTTACCACTTAGGAATGGCAGATACAGCGACTTGCGCTACTGATGACCTTTTCATACCTACGCCGCTCAATACTCTTTATCTAGCATTGAGCGGATTGTCTTATCGATTCAAGGTCATCACTATGCTTGCTGATGTCTCTCGTCCATAAAGCAAGCCCGTTAGCGTATTTTTTATTTTTATAATATGGATCAGAACATGTACTTATCTAAGCTGACTCAAGAGATTTATCACCACCTTTATCACGATATTCATGAATTTCGTAGTACGTTTGACCTGCCAGTGGCCGACCCCGCTAGCTTAGATGCACAAGCCGATACGTTACATACCTCGTTAGCGATTGAAGAACTAACAGAACTTGCCGAAGCGGATAATAAAGTCGAGCAAGCCGATGCTATTGTCGATAGCATCTATGTCTTAATGGGGCGTCTCGTCCACCTTGGTCATACGCAGATAAATGATAATATTGCCATTAGTTATCTGATTGATTTACTGCTCAATGTTGCGGCGAACCGTGGCATCAATTTTCTTCCTTGTTGGGATGAAGTTCATAGTTCAAATATGAGCAAAGTCTGCCGTAATGAACAAGAATTTGCCGATACAGTTGAATTCTATGCCAAACAAGGCATTAAACTGATGGCCGTCCCAAAGGGCGACTATATTATTGCCAAATGTGCTGAAGATGTGGTGATGGAAGGGAAAACTATTCGCCAAGGTAAAGTACTTAAATCGGTTTATTACCGCCCAGCCGATCTCGTCTCGCTCACCCAATAACTACAAACATACTCTTCGCCTTTAACCACAACATATCCCAACAAGATGGTAGATTACCGCTTGGGATTTTATAGCGATGCTCCTCTCGCTCATTATACAAAAATGGCCGCATCAAAATGAAGCGGCCATCGTATTGACTCAAGTGAGCCGTTGTTAGTCTTGTACGACTAAACGCTCACCGTGCTGATTGATATCTTTTGCCAATAATAGATACATTGCAGGCACAACAAACAAGGTAAATAGAGTACCGATGGTCATGCCACTGGCAATTACCAGCCCCATGGCATAACGAGAGCCTGCTCCCGCACCGGTGGCAATAAGCAGCGGAATCATCGCAAGTACTGTTGCGGCCGTGGTCATTAGAATCGGTCGCAAACGAATCGCCGTCGCTTGTTCGACCGCCTCTCGCTTACTTCGACCTTCCAACTGCAGCTGATTGGCAAATTCAACAATCAAAATACCGTGTTTAGCAATCAGCCCCACGAGAGTTAACAGCCCCACCTGAGTATATATATTGATACTCGTGAACCCTAGACTGATAAAAATCAATGCTCCACACACGCTCATTGGCACGGTGACCATGATAATAATGGCGTTTTTAAATGATTCAAACTGCGCCGCTAAAATCAAGAAAATCACGATCAGAGCAAAAAAGAAGGTAACAACAAGCTGCTGGCCTTCACTTTTATACTGCCGTGATTGCCCAGCATAATCGACACTAAATCCAGCAGGTAGCACTTCAGCAGATATACTATCGAGGATACCCAACGCTTCTCCCAGAGGTACGCCAGGACGAGGAACACCAGAGATTTTTACTGCATTGAGTTGTTGAAATCCTCGTAGCGCTTGCGGCTGCACCGATTCGGTTAAGGTCACTAACGCCGATAGTGGTACTAATTCACCCTGTTTATTTCGCGTGTAATAGTTAGTCAGTTGATCCGGATTCAAACGTTCTTTACGCTCTATTTGTGGAATGACTCGGTAAGAACGATTATCGAGTGAGAAGCGTCCGGTATCAGCACCTGACAATAAACTGCCTAAATCGGCTGCAATTTGCTGCATGGAAACGCCCATTAAGGCCGCTTTTTCACGATCAACCTCAACCGTTTGTCGCGGACGATTAATTTTTAAATCACTATCGACAAAAATAAACCGCCCACTGGCCATTGCTCGACCTAGAATTTCTTGGACAACTTCTTGTAGCGCTTCAAAAGGCTGAGTAGAGCCAATAATAAATTCAACGGGAGTACCTCCACCAGGAGAAGGCAATGAAGGTGGCACTAATGCAAAACTATTGAGTGCTGGTTGTTGAGCAAGGAATGGTTGAATATCCTTCTCTAACACCGTATGAGTATCTCGTTCCCTTCTTTCCCACGGGGCTAAGACGATCCCAGCAATCGCGGTATTGGTTCCCCCCATCCCATTAATGATAAAGACATTTTCTATCTCCTCAACGTGATCAACTAACTGGTTTAGCTCTCCGGTTGCTTGACTCAACGCATCCAACGTGTGGTAGCTGTCACTTTCTAAAATCGAAAAGATAAACCCTTGATCTTCGGCGGGCTCTAATTCCGAGGAGCTGGTGACAAATAAGAAATAACAAGAAACAAGCACAATTGCACCAAAGGTGAGTATGACACTCTTACTGTCAAGCAAACTATGCAATGTGCGTTGATAAGCGTGGTGAAGACGATCAAACTGTTTATCCAGCCATTGCTCTAACGACTTCTCTTTTTCATGATTGGTATCGTGAGGCTTGAGAATATAGGCACACATAACCGGAGACAATGTTAAAGCAACAATTCCAGATAAAATGACCGATGCCGCTAAAGTAAAGGCAAACTCAACAAACAAAACTCCCGTTAGGCCTCCGACAAAACCTATCGGTAAGAATACCGCTACCAACGTGGTCGACATAGTAATGATTGGCCACGCAAGTTCACGTGCCCCCTGAATGGCCGCTTCTTTACGACTCTTCCCTTCTTCAATGTGGCGATGGATATTTTCCAGCATAATAATGGCATCGTCCACGACGACGCCAATCGCCAGTACCATAGCAAGTAATGTCAGTAGGTTAATGGAAAAACCCAGTAGCCACATGAGGAAAAAGGTACCGACTAAGGAAACCGGAATCGCAACGGCCGGAATAATCACTGAGCGAATCGAGCCGAGGAAGGCATAAATGACCAACACTACGATAGCAAGCGCCAAAACAATGGAGATCACAACCTCATCAATCGCATTTTCAATATACTCAGTGGAATCGTAAGCGATATAGGCAGACAAACCTTGTGGGAGCTGTGGAATAATATCTCGGTCCCACACTTGACGAACTAATTCAATAACATCTAAAGCGTTTGCGTCAGGAGACACCTCCACCCCAATGAACGTTGCCGCTAACCCATTGAAACTGACCGAACTTTCATAACTTTCTGCGCCAAGTTCAACATCAGCCACATCTTCTAAGCGGATAACACTTTGTCCATCACTGCCAACAACTAATTTTTTAAATCCTTCGGCATCGCGTAAATCAGTCGCTGCCGTCAAGTCAATGGCGACCATTTGACCTTTGGTTCGCCCGAGTGCGGCTAGCACATTATTATTATTTAGTGCTGCAGCAACATCACTTCCGGTCAATCCATATGCCGCCATTTTGACCGAATCTAACCAGATACGCATTGCAAAGGTGCGTGCCCCAAGAATTTCAGCTCGCTGAACCCCGGGTAATGTCGATAATTGCGGCTCGACCACTCGGACTAAGTAGTCAGTGATTTGGTTATCCCCCAGCACTTGTGAATAGAAGGATAAGTACATCGCAGCAACACTCTCACCGACTTGCAAAGTAACAACCGGCTCACGAGCATTTTCTGGTAGCTCAGAACGAACTTTATTCACCTGAGCGGCAATTTGCGTCAACGCTTCATTCGGATCATAGTCGAGCCGTAAGTACGCTTCAATGGTACTATTGCCCGCCACAGAAGTGGAAACGAGGTAATCAATCCCTTCGGCAGCAGCAATTTCACGTTCTAACGGCGTGGTTATAAACCCTTGAATTAAGTCTGCGTCAGCACCAACATAAGTAGTACTAACGCTGATCACCGCATTTTGGATCTCAGGAAATTGGCGGACATTCATATCCATAATGGCACGTAGGCCCAAAAGAATGATGAATAAACTCACCACCGAAGACAGGATCGGTTTTTGAATAAACTTATCAGTAAAACGCATGAAGACTCCTACTGATTGTCGGGTGATGGCGCAACATCAGCACTTGGCTGAACTCGAGCATTATCACTAATAATAATTTGAGCACCATTACGTAATTTCAATAAACCAGAAGTGACGATACGCTCCCCGACCTCTAGCCCTTTTTCAATCACGATCAAATCGCCTCGACGCTCACCCGTTTGTACAAATCGCTGTTGAACCTTAAGCGTGTCATCTTGCTGCTCAATGACAAAAACCGAGTTGCCATAAGGGTTAAATTGAATCGCTGTTTGCGGAACTAAACTCACCGTCATAGGTTCCCCAGTATTGAGTTGTACTCGTGCAAACATCCCAGGGCGTAATGCTAAATCTTGGTTCTCTAGCGTAGCTTGAACTTCAATACTCCGGCTTGCTTCTCGTATTGACGGAGCAATAGCTGTTATTCGTCCCACAAAGGTTTGCTCAGGTACAGAATCAACACCAACTTGAACACTTTCCCCTAATTCGATATTGGGTAACTGCTGTTCTGGTAAGGTAAAATTAAGGTAGATTGGCGCAAAAGATTGCAATGAAACCACCGTATTGCCAGGCGATAATAGTTGTCCTAAGCTGACTTGGCGAATCCCTGCCACACCATCAAAAGGCGCACGAATCGTTTTTTGCGCAATCCGTGCTTGCTGGCTTTCTACTGCCGCAGCCGCTTGCTTGGCTTCACTTTCACGTAACCGTAATTCTGACTCGGATACATTTTTTTCTCGATACAGACGCTGGTAACGAGTGAGTTCTAACTTAGCGAGATCTTCGACCGCTTGTAGCCGTTTTAATTCGGCTTTATCAACGGAATCATCCAGTGTCACCAATAACGTGCCTTTTTTGATACGCGTCCCATTATCAAAATAGATACCATTAATTATCCCACTCGCCTCCGTCGTCAGCTCGGTACTGTGAATGGCAGCAAAGCTACCGATGGCACTAACAAAAGGTTGCCATTGGTCAGTTGTTACTTCACTTGCCGTCACAGTGACTGGAGGAATCGGCATATTATCGAAAAATTGATTCATAAAATGGTTGCCGACAGCTTTGTAGGCAAAAATGCCCCCAAAAATCAGCGTACTGACGATTAACATCAGGATCATGCGTTTTAACATGAAAACTCCTTGCTGGTTGATCCTAAAAATAGAGAGAATAAAAACTAACGAAATAGAGCATTTTTTTCTAATTCTGCTTTTAAATCAGTAACTTTTCTTAAAATAACTTTATCTTCCAATGATAATAAGGGCTGCCATTGCATCCCATTCAATAGCATCGTGATATTGCGATACAACTGCATAGAATCGGGCGCTACCGATAATGATTCTAAGAGACCATGAGCATTAGCTAAAACGTAGTGCCCTTGACATAGGGCCCAAGGTGCCAGTGATATATCCATCGCTGAATAACCATGATCGGGTAACTCACCACGGTTCAATGCCTCTTGCGCAATGTGACTGACCACATCGCCGATCGGCTTGCAGCAGCTAAAAATTTTCTGGCGTTGATTGTGCGACACATTTTCCCAAACCGCTTCGGTAAAAACGTACTGTTCTAACTTAGCATGTTGAGGGTTTTTCTGCTGAAATAATCGATCCGCAATCGTAAGTGCTAACATCTTATCTCGACTATTTAGCGGCATAGACGCAATGCACTCAAAAACGTCTAATCGCCAAGCTACTTGCTCTGCCACAATGGCTGCCAGCAAGTCCTCTCTTGAACTAAAATGTTGATACAAGGTCCCCGTTGCATACTGACATTGCTTTGCAAGCTTCGCCATGTGTAAGTTTAAAAAACCACACCTTTCGATCATTTTACCTGCGGCCTTTAAGAAGAGATGTTCCCTTTCTTGTCGCTCTCGTTGCTTTCTTTCGGAAGTTGTCATAATGATTAATTTTGTGAATACGATATAAATTATGAACATGATTCAAAAAATGATCAATCGTCATAATTCACAGTTATCTTACAAAATGTTGCAAAGTGTGTATCAATCCCCGTGGGTCGTCATAACCGCCATCATCGTTGCATAAAAAAAGCCACCCCGAGAGCAAGGTGGCAGAGATGGCAATAAAAGCCTAACAAGAACGAGAATGTATCAATAAGAGTAAAGCGATTAGTATGCCAATATTGCTAAAAATCAATAATAGATTGATAAATAAAGAAATATATTTAAATCATTGGCAATGGATTTCTTCGCCTGCCCAATAAATGGGCTGAATGCACCAATCTCAGTCAAATACATCAATCTCAATCAAATAGAAGATAGTAGCGACCTTGCCACTCGACCCGCTTAACCTGTGTTTGAAAAACATCGGTGAGGTTATTTTCGGTCAAAACCTCATGAGCCGGGCCGAAGGCATGCATAATGCCTTTATCTAACATTAACACCTTATCAGCATGTTGAAGGGAGCGATTCAAATCATGGTTTGCCATCACAACAGTAACCCCTTGATCCGCTATCCGCTGAATCAGGGCATAGAGTAGCTGCTCCTGAGCAATATCCAGTGGAGCACCCGGTTCATCGAGAATCAATAGCTGACCACTAACATTGAGCGTAGGCCAGATCTGTAAACAGCTCCCAGCCAGACGAACGCGCTGCCACTCTCCACCGGATAAACAGTGAATGGTGCGGTGAAGCTTATCAGCTAAATTTAATAAGTTGCAGATTTCATTCAATGCCGTCACCACCTCGGGATCCTGATGGTGCTTTCCTTGTGGAAGAGACAAAGCTAGATATTGAAAAACATCCAAATTAAAAGCCGGTTTGTCACTTTGTGACAGATAGGCACGCTGTAATGCAAGCTCAGAAAGAGAGAATTGAGAAAGCGGTGTATCATCAAATAGCACTTCTCCTTGGCTTTCTAACATTCCCGCTAATGCTGCCAGTAAAGTACTTTTACCACTGCCATTCGGCCCTATTATATGTAAGACCTCTCCTCTTTCACATTGAAAAGAGAGCGGAAGCAAACGCGTTCCTACTTGTAAGCTATTAATTTGAATCATGGTTTTTGATTAGCATCCAGATAAAAATCGGCGCACCAAGTGTGGTTGTGACGACCCCGAGCGGTAGTTCTGCCCCCCCTAGTATCATACGCGCTAGCATATCGGCCAAGACCAGTAATAATGCGCCTCCAATTGCAGCAAGGGGGAGCAGCATCCGATTTTCACTCCCCAAGAGTAACCGTAATAAGTGAGGGACGACTAAACCGACAAAACCAATCACACCGCCAAGCGCAACACTAACTCCCACTAACATAGCCACAGCAAAAATCAGTTTCCAGCGTAGCGCCAGCACATCTATACCTAACTGCTTGGCATGACTTTCACCTAACATCAGTTTATCTAACTGATGTCCTTGTAACATTAACCATGCCATCACAGGTAATGCAAATAATGACAAGCTATGCTGATACCAGCTGACACCACTGACACTGCCCATCAACCAATACATTAACTGCCTTAAACTTAAGTTATCACTAAAATAAAAGGCCCACGTGACGACTGCCCCCGACAAAATGCCAAGCGCAACCCCAACCAAGAGCAAACGTGTTGTCGTTAAATGGGTAGTTTTAGCCAGCATGACAAGCAATAAAGTAAACAGCAAACAGCCGATAACGGCGGCAACCATGAATACCGGCGGCGTCGCTAGCAAGGGGAAAAAGAAGAGTACCACAACCATGGCGACACTCGCGCCGCCCGAAATGCCCAGAATGCCCGGTTCTGCCAGCACATTCCCAAGTAAAACTTGTAAAGTAGCCCCCGATAGCGCTAATGCACCACCTATCAAAATAACAGCCAATAAGCGCGGTAATCTTAACTCAACAACGAGCTGTTGCTCTAACGGCGTATGGGAAGCCAATGGCCAAATCCAAACCTCACCCACCATCGTATAAACGGCGCTACTGAATATTAAGGCACATAGCATCAACCATAAAGCATGGTACCAACGACGCTGTTTTTGTTGGATGAGCTGACTAAATTGCATTGAAAGATCAAAGGCTTTGACGAGAATGGGTTAACCTTACCGTCATCAAGGGTCAAGCTCAAGACATTTGCTTAGTCGTAAACTAATTGATCCTCTTCATAACGGGTATCGACTTTGCACACCATCAAAGCCGCTCGCTGACCAATAGCAACGTAACGATTAGGGAAAACGATCGCTTCGCCTTCGTTTTTCGCCATCAACGGTTTATCGCCATCGTGACCAAAAACTTCACCGTGCATAAAGGCAGTAAAATTTTCAACCTCTTCGCCAAACCGAAAATCAAAATCATCATGTAAACGAACAATGGTTCGACTCACACGGTATATGACCGGCTTTTTAGGTAAATGCTCAGGCCGCTCTCTTGCAACAAGATCACGCAGCGCAAGCTCAAAAGCCACCAAGCGAGAAAGATCATTTTCTCCCCATTGAGCCACTTGACCTAGTTCAATGGTCATTGCTTGTGCCGCAAAATAATCTGCACTAAACCAGCTAAACGTACTCGATGGTGCATTAGAAAGCATCACCGCTTCAATATGTGCTTGTTCAATAAAGCCCATCAATGCTCGGCTACGTACAGGGTGGCGAGTTTTAGGACTCACCGCAAAAGAATAGTGTTTAGAGCCTCGAATCGCACAATGTAGATCCAAATGCCAGCGCTGCTCTGGCTTTGTCCCAGCATAAAAGTCAGCTACCGTTGCCTTTAAACGTTCCGCAAGCGCGCTTTCTTGCGTTTTAGGGTGCGGTCTATCATCAAACAAACGGTTTAAATTCTCTTCAATAAAACGGGCCTGCCTCTGAGCGGCTTCTGGATGCGCAAGAATAAATAAACAGTGTTCGTTGACCGGTTGAAAACCACTGACCAGATCGTCTAACAGTTTGTCAACTAACTCCATTGGCGCGGTTTCATTACCATGAATCCCACAAGAAACAATAAGATGTTTCGTTTGTGCATCGCTCCGCGCAGGCACAACTTCAACTAAACCACGCCCATGTAACTTAATTGTCACTCCAGAATCAAGCGTCAATGCACCACGTAAAACTGGCTGTTCAAGAGCAAGACTGTCGGAAAGAAAAGATTGGCGAAAGAGGGACTTCGTCATGTGCTACTCCTTTATTACACAGCGGTATGGTAAAGAAATGTTCAGCCAATTTATGTTGAGAGGATCGCACTTATCAAGATAAAAGCCATTTATTCATAGATTTATAAATTATTAATACGAGCAATTCAACCGCGCGAATTCTATCACTAACTTAAGCTAAGACTCTATCACTACCTTCGTTTCTACGGCGAAAAATTATGTCTGAAACTCAGCGATGATGCCTATTCTCGGATAATGCTACACCAATATTGTTGACCTTCACCAGCGGTGGCTCACCAGGGAAAACCGTGAGTTGAGTGATCGATTGATTGGCAATCGATAATGAAGAATACCAACGTGGATTTTGCCAATTAACCTGCAAAATATTCGCCAATAATAAACGTATCGTCCCCCCATGCAGAATCATCAAGCAATTCTCATTACATTGATTCACCCACCATTGCCAAGCGTGACTGACTCGATGATAAGCCTGTGATAACGGCTCGGCACCAGGTAGTATATGCTGTGCTGGATCTTGCCAGAATGCTTCTAATAAAGGCCATTGCTGAGATAACTCATCAAAAGTTCGCCCATCAAATTCACCGAAATCAAGTTCTTGAAATGCCGGCTCAATTATCACCTTCAACTCTGGCCGTAGAGCTTTAAGTTGTACCGATAAATCAGCACAGCGACGCAAAGGTGATGTTACCACCGTTGTAAAGGGTAAAGACTCAAGCTGTTTAGCCATCAATTGCTGTGTTTTATCTGCCACTCCAACGTCGGTACGGCCATTTAATGCAGCTGGCCCAAGCGTATTTCCATGACGAAGAAGATAAATAGAATACATCACTCATCCTTTAATATTAAAGGTAGCCCGGCACAGATAAAAACCACTCGCTGGGCAACTTTCGCTATGGCTTGATTCATCCAGCCTGCGTAATCGACAAATAAACAGATCAGTTAAATAGCCACGGTACACTTCCTAACACTTGAATACCTTGCTGCCAATAAGCGATCAACAATAGATAAATCGCTAACTCCATAATCTGTTGCGCCGCCCCTAAACAATCGCCAGTAAATCCGCCAAGCCGTTTAATCAGCCAAGCCTTAAAACTCACTCGGAATAGCCCGACAAGTAAAAACAAGCCAACCATCACTTCGATACTAAACCAGAATGCAGGCAATGCTCCAGTAATCAGTAAGATCACTAACTCACTACGACTTTGTTTGCGGGCTAGCGGCTTACTTTTACTGCTATCAGGCTCGCTGACATAAGGTAGATCATAAATAAAGCTCGCCGCTATCGCTCGGCTTAAGCTGTAGCCAAGTAACCAGACGGGAACTAATGACATCTGTTGTAGCAGGGTAAAAAGGAATAAATATTTTCCTAACAATGCCATAATCAATGCCGTTGCCCCGTAGGTTCCAATACGACTATCTTTCATGATTAACAGTCGACGTTCCGTGGTCATACCACCACCAATACCATCGACCATGTCGGTTAACCCATCTTCGTGAAAAGCACCCGTCAATAATAAGCTCAGCATCATGGTTAAAAACAAGCTGATTTCACTCGGAAATAGTCCACTTAACACCGTATAACTTAACGCACATAAACCGCCGAGTAATAAACCTACTAGCGCAAAATACCGCCCCGCTTGATTCATTCGAACCGCACTGTAGGGCAGCGATTTCGGTATAGGCAACCGAGAAAAAAAACTGACTGCCAATAAAAACAGATGCCATTGATATTGCATACGGTAAAACATTACACCGTCACTCCGGCTTGTTCAAAGCTAGCCATCGTATTATAAAACTCTGCCGCGGCACGAAGCAGAGGCACCGCCAAGACCGCCCCTGTTCCTTCCCCAAGCCGCAATCCTAAATCCAGCAAGGGTTTCGCCTCAAGCAATTGTAATACTGCTTGATGCCCTGACTCATGAGAGCGATGAGCAAAAATCATGTAATCCCGACAACTTGGGTTAAGCAAGGTGGCAACATACGCCGCGACCGTCGCAATGAATCCATCAACGATGACTGGGGTATTGTGCTGAGCGGCAGCTAAAAAGCCACCAACCATTTGCACAATTTCAAATCCCCCCAACTGAGCTAGAGTTTGCTTAGGATCGCGTTTTTGATCACCCATTACTGTTTGGCAACGCAATACGGATTGATCAATAAGCATCTGCTTTTTCTCAAACTGTTCTGGTGATATTCCCGTCCCCATTCCTACACAGGTTTCACTCGGAAGCCCTGATAACGCGGCCAACAATGCTGCAGCACTGCTGGTATTAGCAATACCCATTTCGCCAAACATAACCAAGTTCGAGCCAGCATGAATCACCTTCATCACTAACTGCTGGCCGTATTCTAGACCTTGCTCAACTTGTTGCGGCGTCATGGCAGCTTGCTGAACAAAATTCTGGGTTCTTTCGCCTAAACGCTGTACCACCAAGTGAGAATGTTCGGTTTCAATGGGTAGCAAAATGCCACAATCCACCACCATTATCTGCACATCATTCGCTCGACAAAAACAGTTAATCGCTGCACCACCCGAGAGAAAATTCATCACCATTTGGTGAGTGACAGCACTGGGCGCAATGCTAACCCCTTCATCGGCAATCCCATGGTCACCAGCAAAAACAACCACGCTCGGAGTATTGAGAATGATGGTGTCAACCGCGTGTTTTTTACCTTGGCTCTGAATTAACGCCAGCTGATAAGCCAGGGATTCAAGCTGGCCTAATGATCCCAATGGCTTGGTTTTTTGCGCAATACGCTGAGTGATTTGATGTTGAAATGAAAGATCTAACTGTTTGAAAAGGTAAGACATTGCTAATCCATAAGCCCATAAAAAAGTGAGTTAAAGCAGTTTACTCGTTATCGCCTATTGATGCTATGCTTTGTCTGTCACAATCTGCGCTGCCCCCTCATCCACTCAATCAAATCCATGCTATCCTCACTTGCATTAACATTTTGGTTCAGTGGCTAAAAAATGCATTCATCGACTCGTAACCCTATTGTCATGATTGCCGGAGCTTCCGGTTTAGTTGGCGGTTGTGCCCTGCAACAATTACTGGCACAACCGTCTATCCAACAAGTCTATTCGCTGACACGACGCGCTGCTAACCAACCACATCCCAAATTAATCGAATGGGTGGATACCAACCTAAGCATGACGGAGTGGGATGAAAACCAACCTCGTCCAACGCATGGGGTGATCGCGCTGGGCACCACTCTTAAACAAGCGGGTTCGCAACAAGCATTAGAAAAAATTGATTTTGATTTAGTTTGCCACGTGGCACAAACGATGAAGATATTAGGTGTCAGCAGGCTCGCGGTGGTGTCTAGTTATGGTGCCAACCCGACCTCACGATCACATTACCTACGATGCAAAGGCCGGATGGAAGAAACCATTCGACGACAAGGATTTGAGCAAGTGACCTTTGTGCGTCCCGGCCCACTAAAAGGTCAACGAAAAGAATCCAGACAAAATGAAATTTGGCTCCAACGCGTTATGCAGATTGGGCGTTTTTTCTTATTCGGGCGGCTTAAAAATCTTATTCCCATTGAGGCAGAACGAGTCGCTCAAGCCATGCTTTATCAATTATTTGATTATTCCGATCAACGTATTACTATTTTACATTCGCAAGATATGCATCATATGCTGCAGAAATACCAATAAAACGTATAATTCACCTTCACAATGTTGCCAATGTAAACAAAGCGCTAAGTTAGATAACCATTTGTTCTAAATCATACTGTTTTTGTCTTTTGCCTATCAGCGTTAACACGCTATCCTGCCTGCGTTTTTTATTCTAATCTCTGATGCCATTTTAAGGATATTTATTATGTCAGTTACAGCTATCGCCATGCTGGCGGTGTTTGCCGGTATTTTGCTGTTCCTGTTCAGCCAACAGAAAAAAGCCTATTCCCTTTCTCGAATTGTTTTACTCGGCCTTGTGCTTGGTAGCTTATTCGGACTGGCTCTACAGCTCATCTTTGGTGAGAACAGCCCAATCATCAATCAAGTTCTCGCTTGGATTGCTATCGTAGGTAGTGGCTATGTCGGACTATTAAAAATGGTGATTATGCCATTAGTTTTAGTTTCCATGATTTCTGCTGTGGTGAAATTAGAAAATAGCGGTTCACTGGGTAAGATCTCTGGACTAACTATTTCAATTTTATTGATTACCACCGCCATCGCCGCACTCATTGGTATTCTAGTCACGCAAGCCTTTGGCTTGACCGCTGCAGGCCTCACTGAAGGAAGCCGAGAAGTCGCTCGCATGACTCAATTAGAATCTCGTGCGGCAACGGTGGCGGATTTAACTATTCCACAAATGCTGTTGAGCTTTATCCCAACGAATCCTTTTGCTGACCTAACCGAAGCACGCTCTTCATCGATTATTGCCGTGGTCATTTTTGGGGTATTAGTTGGTATTGCTGCACGCAAAGTTATGCTTGAAAAAGAACAACTTGCCGCACCTATTCGTCAATTTGTCGATGCACTACAGTCTGTCGTTATGCGGTTAGTCAAAATGATTATCGCCTTAACGCCTTACGGCATTACTGCACTGATGGCCAAGGTCGTCGCTACCTCTAGCGCCAGCGATATTCTTAATTTGCTCGGTTTTATCGTCGCATCTTATATCGCCATTGCTTTGATGTTTATTGTGCATGGTATTTTGGTTGCTTTTGTCGGTGTCAACCCGAAAACCTACTTCCAAAAAATATGGCCAGTTTTAACCTTCGCTTTTACTTCGCGGAGTTCAGCGGCCACAATTCCGCTCAATGTTGAAGCACAAATCACAAAATTAAATGTGCCACCAGCAATCGCTAACCTTTCTGCCTCGTTTGGGGCCACGATTGGTCAAAATGGTTGCGCAGGGATTTATCCGGCTATGCTTGCCGTGATGGTCGCCCCCACAATGGGGATTAACCCACTCGATATCCATTTTGTACTCTCTTTAATTGCGATGATTACCATCAGTTCCTTCGGTATCGCAGGTATTGGCGGTGGTGCAACCTTTGCTGCACTGATTGTACTACCAGCAATGGGATTACCTGTCACGATTGCTGCGCTATTAATTTCGATAGAACCTTTAATTGATATGGCGCGTACCGCATTGAACGTTTCAGGCTCGATGACCGCGGGGACGATAACCAGCCGCTTAATGAATCAAGTTCATGAGCCACAAGTGGAGCAACAGCAAGCTTAAGTCGTTAACGTCTCGCATACTCACCGCCAACCTCACTCTCAGGTTGGCGTTTTCTTTTGACCAAACTTATGTTTCTTTTCACCAAACTTATGTAGGTCAGCGAGTCCAATCATTGCCATGTCTTAAGCGGAATGTTCTAATACTCATCACCTCCTCTTCGTTACTGGGTCAACCATACATGCAACACCACCAGCCCACATTCTTCTTTTTTGATTATGAAACTTGGGGAACAAGCCCTGCGAAAGATCGCCCTTGTCAGTTTGCCGGTGTACGTACCGATATGAATTTTAATATTATCGGCGATCCCTTAGTGATTTACTGTCAATTACCCTGTGATTATTTACCGGGCCCAGAAGCGGCGCTAATTACCGGAATTACACCACAAAAAGCGATGGCTGAAGGCATAAGCGAACCTGAATTTATGGCTCGCATTTACGCTGAACTCGCCACCCCTAACACCACGAGTCTCGGTTATAACAGTATCCGTTTTGATGATGAGGTAACGCGCTATACTTGTTATCGCAACTTTTTTGACCCTTATGCTTGGAGCTGGCAAAACGGAAACTCTCGCTGGGATTTACTGGATGTGATGCGGGCATGCCATGCGTTACGTCCAGAAGGAATCAACTGGCCAAAAAATGAAGAGGGGTTTACCAGTTTTAAATTAGAACATTTATCAAAAGAAAATGGCATTGAGCATGAGAATGCACATGATGCGATGAGTGATGTGATAGCGACCATTGAACTTGCCAAAAAAATCAAAACCGCACAACCTAAGCTATTTGATTACTTTTTATCAATGCGTCATAAGCGTAAGCTGATTGATCTGGTTGATATTGTCAATATGACCCCCTTAATGCATGTTTCTGGCATGTTGGGGCGAGAATGCCAATACACCAGTTGGGTGGTTCCGATAGCCTGGCATCCAACCAACCAAAACGCCGTGATTGTGGTCGATTTAGCTAAAAATCCAGAACCACTTCTGACGCTAACCGCTGAGCAATTACATCAACGCCTTTACACAAAACGAGAAGCATTAGCCGCCGATGAATTACCGGTTCCCATCAAACTCGTTCATCTCAATAAGTGTCCCATTTTGGCCCCAGCGAAAACCTTAACCGCGGATAATGCGGCGGTGATTGGCATTGATCGAAAACAATGCTTAGCGAACCTCAGCTTACTTCGTCAACATCCTGACATTCGAGAAAAATTGGTCTCCCTCTTTGCCATTGAACGAGAATTCCCTGCTAATTCCGATGTTGATAGCCAATTATATGATGGGTTCTTTTCTCCCACGGATAAAGCAGCCATGGAGATTATTCGCTCAAGTCACCCGGAATTACTAGGTAGCTTAGACATTGAGTTTAGCGACCAACGGATTGCTCCACTACTTTTTCGCTATCGCGCCCGCCATTATCCGTGGACACTCAGTGACACCGAGCAGCGCCGCTGGGCTGATCACTGCCGCGATTACTTTGAAACACGATTACCAGACTATATGCTTAATTTAGAAAACTTAGTGCAAGAGCACCAAAGTGATGAGAAAAAAATGGCCATTCTTAAATCCGTGTATCGCTATGTAGAATCGCTCGCTTGCTAACCCACTTTATTAATAATGAAATTCACCATGAAGACTATCAATCACTACCTCAAATTAACCGCTCAATATTTGGTTTCTATGGGGTTAATCTTTCTCTGCCTATGGGCTGGGATCACGTTACAACATTGGTTGGGAATCGCCATTCCCGGTAGTATCATCGGCTTACTCATTTTATTTGCCTTATTAGCCAGTGGATTAGTACCGGTCGACTGGGTAAGGCCCAGTGCTCATCTTTTTATCCGCTACATGATCTTACTCTTTGTTCCGATTAGCGTTGGTTTAATGGTTCACTTTGATGTCTTAATCAATAACCTTTGGCCGATCCTTGCAAGTGCGATTGGAGGCAGCGTGATTGTATTGGTTTCGCTTGGTTTTGTATTAGACCGATCACTTAAAAAAGGAGAGAAATAATGTGGTTAATTGTCACATTAATCGTTTTTTTCTTTGCCCGTTGGATAGCACAAAAGTGTAAGACCCCTTTAGCTAACCCACTATTAATCTGCATCGCTATTTTGATTCCCAGTTTAATCTACCTTCAGGTTCCTTTTGAAACCTATTACGCCGACAACCACTGGATCAGCGATCTGCTACAACCCGCCGTGGTTGCCTTAGCCTATCCCTTATACGAACAACTCCCGCAAATTCGTTCAAATTGGCGTATTATCATGTTGGCCTGCGGGGTCGGTAGTATTATGTCTATGTTGACCGCCAGCTTTATTGCCTTATCGATGCAAGCAGACACATCGTTAGTCGCAGCTTTAATGGGAAAATCGGTCACCACACCGATCGGCATGGAGGTTGCGAAAAACTTAGGAGGTGAACCCGCTATCGCAGCGATTCTTGTACTGCTGGTCGGCCTTTTTGGTGCTATCGTCGCCTACCCTATTTATAACTTACTTAACATTACTCACCCTATAGCCAGAGGTTTAACCACAGGCACGGTTTCTCATGCATTAGGTACAGCCTCCTGCGCGGAAAAAGATGCGCGAGATGCCGCCTTTAGCTCTCTCGCCCTCGTTGTTTGTGGCATTATTACCTCCATACTTGCGCCAACATTGTTTGCATTTAGTGTGTGGCTTATCTATGGGAATCCCCTTCCTACTTGAAGCTGCAGCGGTGTTGGCTACCTTCATTCAGCCCAATCACCATTCGTTCACCCAAATCACATCGTTTGCCTATGTTCATGGGGATGATGAGAGCCATCCGTGGCTCTCACCAAAAGCCAGCCTACGGCTGTTCAAATTTGTTCCAAACAAATTTATCACTCACTTGCCGCCTATCTGCATCGAGTCGTTTGGGTATGGTTAACTCTCGCAGTTCAAGGAGAGCGATTGCGCCATGTGTGACATCACTCTAATTATGAAACATTAAACATCATTACATAATTATAAGTGATGTAGATCTCAGTAAGTAACGGTCAATTGACTAGAATGAAGTTCAAAAAACGGATAAGGATAAACTATGAATCGCCGTATTGAACAAGCATTGTTACAACTGCCCGCTGCCGTGAACGCGTATCTCTCACCAATCGTGCTTAGTGAAGCGTTCGATGCAACGCTGTCAGCCGAACAATTTAACCAGCTACTTGCGCTTTCACAGCTCAATGATGCTGAATTAAGGGTTGCGTTGCTGCCTGTAGCTGCTGCCTATGCTTATGTTCCTATTTCTCAGTTTTATGTTGGTGCGATTGCACGCGGAGTCAGTGGTCGCCTTTATTTTGGAGCTAATATGGAATGGTCTGGGGTACAGCTCGGCCAAACCATTCATGCAGAACAAGCCGCCATTAGCCATGCTTGGATGAAAGGTGAGCTAGGTATTACCGACATTACGGTCAACTACAGTCCGTGTGGGCATTGCAGACAATTTATGAATGAGTTAAGTACTTCGCAAACATTGACTATTCAACTTCCAGAACGTGAAGGAAAATCGTTGCAGTATTATTTACCAGAATCTTTTGGCCCACGAGATCTCGGCATTGAATCAGGTCTGATGTCAAAGGTAGATCATGGGTTACTCACTGAGACTGATGAGCCTTTACTGCAAACCGCTTTACAAGCTCTCAATCGCAGCCACGCACCCTACACAAATAACTTAAGTGGTGTAGCATTGCGCACCACGTCAGGGCGAGAATTTAGTGGTGCTTATGCTGAAAATGCGGCATTTAATCCAAGCCTTCCCCCCTTGCAAGTCGCACTAATTCAACTACGCATGGCAAAAGAGGCTTTCGAACACATTTGTGCTGCCGCTTTAATTGAGATGTCACAAGGCACCATCAGCCACTTGGCTGATACCCAAGCAACGTTAGAAGCCATTAACCCAGATATTCCTTTCGCGTATTTATCGCTCTAAAGCGCTATTACCGCTGAACATATACCGCTGAACATAGCGAAACTGCGTGAGCCTTATATCCTTCTTGATCGTGATACAAGGCTCACGTATGAGTCAGCCATCTATGCGTGGCGATGTGAATCTTGATCACCGCCCTAGCACCTTATCTCTTTCTTTACCCCTAACCTTTCTTCCAAACTAAATATAAAACAAACAAACCACCGACTGCAGCGGTAATAATCCCAACTGGCAATTCTTGTGGTGCTAATAATGTTCGGCTAAGCACATCACCAAGACTCATCATTACCGCCCCCCAAAGTGCGATAAGCGGTAGAGAACGTCGGTGCGTCATCCCCGAAAAGGGTCTGATCAAATGTGGAACCATTAAGCCGATAAACCCAACTACACCAGTTATTGCAACAATCGCAGCAGTACAAAATGCGCAACAAATGAATATTTCACTGCGTAAACGATGTACATTCATACCAAGTGAGTAAATGGTTTGATCACCAACAAGCAAGGTATCGAGCGCTCTATAGCGTTTGATTGATAGCAATACAACAACAGCAACGCCCATTAAAGGAAAAAGCAAATTATCCCAACGAGCCAGGCCTAGTCCACCCATAGTCCAAAATAGAATTGAACTGGCGGCTCGTTGATCGCCTGAATAAATAAGAAAGCTAGTCAAAGCACCAAATAAAAAAGAGATAGCAAGGCCACATAAAACTAAGTTATCGTTTCCGCGCTTTTTTTGCATCGAAAACAGCATAACCACTGCGACCGCAGAAACTAGCCCCCCACTAAAGGCGGCAATCGGCAAAGACCAAACCCCAAGAGCATCCCCCAATCGCATGATAACAAACACCGCTCCAGCAGATGCGCCAGAGGATAAACCAAATAGAAATGGATCCGCCAAATCATTGCGTGTAGCCGTTTGCAGTAATGCCCCTACAATCGCGAGCCCAATACCTGCAACAATGGCAAGTAGCGCTCGCGGTAAACGCAGATCAAGCAAAATTCGACTCGTCATTGAAATATCTTGTGGGCCAATAGCGCGAATGTCATGCCAAATCTGCCTCGTAGAAAAGGTTATTGAGCCGAACCTCAAGCTCAATAAAAATGTCACGCCTAATAACACACTTCCCAACAACCACATTAGTGAGTAACTGTTTATTTTCATCACTCGCTATAACCACTTATTGAGCAAAGAAGGCGTGCGCCATTGTCTCAACCGCAGCGATATTCGCAGGCCCTGGCGTTAACTGCTCGTATCGCAGCTTGATATATCGTTTGTTTTCAACGGCTTTGGTGTACTTCATCAGTGGGTGCTGTTCAAGAAATGCTTGTAGTACATCCGCATCACTAACCCCTTGATAGTAAAGTAAAATGATAATATCTGGATTGGCCTGCGCCACCTTTTCCCAAGAAGTTGTCGCCCAATTAGCCTCCATATCATGCGTAACATTGAGGCCACCTGCGGCTTGAATCATAGCATCGGGCATGGCATATCTTCCCGCAGTAAACGGTTTGTCTTGACCTGAGTCGTATAAGAAGACTTTTGGTGCTTTGCTATTAACCGCTGGCTTAGGCAATGCAGCAATACGTTGCTTCCAGCCGTCAACGAGCGCATTGGCCTTATCTTGACGGTCAAAGATAACGCCGAGTTTCAAAATATCTCCATATAGCAAGTCCATACTGGCACTCTTCCTCTGCTGCGGATGAATATGAACACAGCTTTCCGTTAGCACTAGGGTATCAATACCATAAGGAGCTAATGTTTCAGGCGTCACCTCGCCACCCACTTTCATTCCATAATTCCAACCCGCGAAGAAGAAATCAGTATTTGCTGCCATCAACACCTCTAATGATGGATTTTTCGGTGCCAGCTCCGGAATATCACCTAACTGTTTTTTAAATTCCGGTAACATTTGATACCATCCCGTTATGCCCGTGACACCCGTCATGGCATCTTGCAGCCCCAGCGCAAAGGCCATTTCTGTCATATTAATATCGTGAAACACCGCATGAGTTGGACGTTTTTCAATCGTTAAAGGAAACCCACAGCTGTCTACCGTCACGGGGTAATGCGTTGTTGCAGCTTGCGCAGCAGTGATAGAGAGTAAAAATGAAAATACAAGGTGCCATTTCATGAATTGATTCCTGTTGAAAATATAGCCTATAAAGATGCGGCTTCGAAATGATGAACTGCGTTATGAAGAGATGGGTGTTGGAAAGTCAGCACATTTAACCCAAACGTTGGCGTGATATATTGATTACTTAGGATTTCCGTCGGACTATCGAACTTAACCATACGCTGATTCGCCATAAGAATGACCCGATCGGCAAATGGAGCAACCAACTGTAAATCGTGTAATACCGCAATGCAGGCCACTTCTTTATGTTTAATCAGATCGAGCAATTCCAAACGCGCTAAAGGATCTAAATGGTTGGTAGGTTCATCAAGGAGTAAAAGTTTCGGCTCTTGGGCAAAGGCTCGGGCGATATTAGCGCGTTGCTGCTCGCCACCAGACAGTGAACCTATTTTACGTTCACTTTTATCGATCAGCCTTACCTCATTTAGCGCTTGATTCACTGCAGCCAAATGAGTACGTTCACTACAATAAAAGGCATGAGGCACTCTGCCAAGCCCAACATATTCACGTACCGTTAAACGAGGATCGACGTAATCATTTTGTGCGACTACAGCAATTAATTTGGATTTTTGTTGGAGAGATAAGTCGCTCAGTTTATGGCCATCAATACGTAACTCACCCTGAACAGCCAAATATTCACCAGTAATCGACTTAAGTAAGCTCGATTTACCACTGCCGTTCGGCCCAATAACTGCGATACATTCATTTTTATCAACCTCAAACGACGCAGTAACTAATGCTTGCCAACCTTGTTGGCTATACGTACCCAGTTGCTTCACTTCCAACAGTGATCCCATCGCCCCACACCTAATGATATTAACCGCCATGTGAAGCGTTACAGGATAACAACCAATTCTAATATAGTCGATAAAAACATGATTTAAGTGACTATATTGACAAAAAAATCGCTCATCACAAAATTGCCATGAGGAAAACCGCCACGTCATCGATCAAATCTTACACCTGTAGGAGGCGCGACCCGAGCCATTATTCCAGTTACCCCCGCGGAGCGGATTTCAATCCACGCGCCTGCGGGAGGCGCGACCAGAAACGGAAAATGGCAAATCAGTGAGTATGCGTTTCAATCCACGCGCCTGCGGGAGGCGCGACGGATTCAAGTGGGATAGTTCACAGCCCACAATTGTTTCAATCCACGCGCCTGCGGGAGGCGCGACCTACGAAAACGGCAGGCTAATACAACAGACAATTGTTTCAATCCACGCGCCTGCGGGAGGCGCGACTCACTCCGCCGTCAAGGTCTTGCATCAGTTTGGGGTTTCAATCCACGCGCCTGCGGGAGGCGCGACCAAAAATGTCTGTGGCTTGGGATGTTTCTGCAGAGGTTTCAATCCACGCGCCTGCGGGAGGCGCGACCAATCAAAATGATAGAGGAGGCATTGGGTTGAAGGTTTCAATCCACGCGCCTGAGGGAGGCGCGACCTTATCAACGGCTTTTTGCCCATCGCTTGCACCAGTTTCAATCCACGCGCCTGCGGGAGGCGCGACCATTTTATCTCCTAAATCGCCAGTCCACTTACAGTTTCAATCCACGCGCCTGCGGGAGGCGCGACAGTTTGTCACCGATCATGCAAAACTGATCCACTAACGATCATCGAAAACTGATCCACTTGGTATCATCCGTTTATTTTTTATACGGGTGATTTATGTTAACCAAGGAGACATTTGTGGATATTCATGTTCGCTTTGCACAAGGCCAAAGCATTCGTAACATTGCCCGTCAATTAGGCATCTCTCGTAACACCGTAAAACGTCATTTGCAGCAGCATCAGATGCCCTCTTACGCGCAACGAGCAAAACCCGTGACAAAACTAGAGCCCTTTAAGCCTTATCTGGTTCAACGAATTGAGCAGGCCCAACCTGATTGGATACCTGCTACCGTCTTATTTGATGAGGTGGTTCAACTCGGCTATCAAGGCGGTATTGCTCAGCTCCGTCGCTTTGTGTGTCAGTTTAAACTTTGTTCCACTCCTGAGCCGGTTGTCCGTTTTGAAACCCTGCCAGGACAGCAAATGCAAATCGACTTTACCACCATTCGGCGCGGTAAACGGCCGCTCAAAGCTTTTGTC